>JAGANX010000029.1 GCA_017623975.1 Clostridia bacterium | reverse complement strand
TTTATGTCTGCTACTTCTTGAGGTTGAAAAGGCGTTGCCTTTTCTCCTTCATTTATATTTTTTGATTACTAGCTTCGTTTTTTGCCTCTCGCAGTACAAAGTACAGCTTCGGACAAAAACCAAAGCTTTCTCCCTCGCCCCTGTTGCTCTAAGGTTAGTTTGTGCGTTGGGGTAGACCAACACTGACGGGGACAAACGTAATCAAAAAATGATTATATAACAAATAGGGTTGTACTGACAACGGTTAGTACAACCCTTACTTTATGTCTGCTACTAACATATAGGATTGTGCCGGCAACGGTAGTACAATTCTCGCAGAATCTCGGTGGAGAAGAAACTAACAAAACAGAGCAAGGGTAAAGGTCAAATCCTTTCCTCTTGCTCTGTTCATTTTTTATTCTTTTACCAGGGTGGTGTATTTTTTATATGAAGCAATTGAAAATACGAGTCCGATTAAGCATATTGCTATCCAGCTGATAATAGTGGCGCTCCAGCCAAGCCAATCGGAGACGAGGGCTATACCGTACATTGAAATTGCTGCGCCTATGTAGGTGCATGCGTTGCATACTCCGCTGATGGTTGATGCTCTGCCACTACCTGCAAAGCGCCCCGGAACGCAGCCGATTAGCAAAAAGTTGCATGCGTGCATACAGGCATTACACAGTCCTGCCAGCACAAGGCATATCGTTCTTGCAACAGGGCTGTCTATGTTAACCAAAAATGATGCAGGAATACAAAACGCAATTGACATTACAAAAAGTATACCGGAGCCTCGCGCCTCGTTATTGAAAAGCTTACCACGGTGAATGGCTCTTATAACAAATATGCTTATTATTGCAAACACAGGTAGGATTACAGAGAGCAAAATTGACTCGGAGCTATCACGACCAAACGCCTCGCTATACAATGTTGGTAGCCAGGATTCAATTCCGTCACGCATAAAGCCCATAGCAGTTATTGCGCCAAAGATTGTAATGACTCCTGTTCTTGAAAACAGATGCATAAGGCTTTCCTTCTTTGCCCTTGACTCTTGCTCCTTTTTTATCTTGGTTGGCTCAATTTTTTCTTCCTTATTTAATACATAGGACATAAGGGCAATAAACACTATGCCCACAACAACGCAAAATGCTCCGGAGGTAAAGAAAACAGCCTTCCAGGACATAAATGAAATACATATTGGAGCGTACACGTAAAGGAGAATGGTTGAAACGTGTGCGCCAACGGTAACAACCAAATTGGCAGTTACGTATTTTTCGTGTGACAAATTATCCGATAGAATACGCACAATGGGTGGCCACAAAAGTGCCTGGGCAAATCCGTTTACTGCCCATACAGGTATCATTAAATATTGATTTGGCACAATCGGCAAAAGGATATTGCAAAGCGCAGAGACCAAAAGCCCTGCAAACATTAGCTTTTTAGGGTCGTATTTATCGCCCATATATCCACTGATAAGCTGACCTAAGCCATAGAAAACGAATAGCGCTGTGCCAACAAGCCCTGCCACATCCTTGTCAATAACCTGTGGTATCATATCGGCCATTACAACAGCAAAGGTTTTTCTTGAAAAGTAGCTTGCAAAATACGCAATCGTGCATAGCGCCACAATGGCTTTGTTGGAATATCTGATTTTTCCCATTTTCCTCTCCCCGTTTGGTTTAGTACATTGGTATAATAGCACAAAGTGAATTTAAAATCAATATCAATATCGTCAATTAATAAAAATAGAGCTGTACTAACCGTTGTCAGTACAACTCTATACAATTAACCTTTGGGGTTATGGTTTAGCCCGACCACCTAACTAACCCTAGAGGCTCAGGTTCGAGGATAAAAAGTTCGAGTTTTTCCCGAAGCTGTACCCCCTTGACCCCTAAAACTGCAAGCAGTTTTTGAGGACCCCCTCGGAAACGTACTGCGAGAGGGAAAAGTCGGACTTAATAACCCCAAAATATGAATGGTTGGAGAAAAACGCAAGTTTTTCAACCTCTGACACTAGCAAACAAAAAAATAGAG
>JAGANX010000028.1 GCA_017623975.1 Clostridia bacterium | reverse complement strand
TAATTAGTCCTCAACGGTAACGCCCATGGAACGAGCAGTACCCTTGATCATGCTGATAGCCGCTTCCAAAGAACCTGCGTTCAAGTCAGGCATCTTTGTTTCTGCGATCTTTGTAACTTGTTCTTTTGTGAGCTTTGCAACCTTTGTCTTATTAGGAACAGCGGATGCAGTTTCAATACCTGCTGCCTTTTTGATAAGAACAGGAGCCGGTGGTGTCTTTGTAATGAATGTGAATGAACGGTCAGCATAAACTGTGATTACAACAGGAATGATGTAACCGATGTCATTCTTAGTTCTTTCGTTAAATTCCTTTGTAAAGTTAGGAATTGAAACACCGTATTGACCAAGAGCTGGACCAATAGGTGGTTGTGGTGTTGCCTTACCGGCAGGAATTTGCAATTTAATATAGCCTTGAATTTTCTTTGCCATGATAAAATCCTCCTTAGTGGTACTATACGAAAGAATTGAAAAGTATTTTTCTTTCTCCCACTTTATTTAGCGACTAAAACGCTGTCGCCATTAGCAAAATATTTAAACTGTTATTTTTTCTTAACGCTCTTTGCGTCAAGGCTTACAGGCATTTCACGACCAATAGTAGTAACGATAACAGTAACCTCTGCTTCGCCAACCTCACTAATTTTACCTGAGTGACCTGCAAGAAATCCATCGATGATTTCAACCTCATCACCGATTTGGAAGGAATCCATCTCAACCTTAGCCTCAACCTCGATTGACATAGCTTCTTCATCTGACAGTGGAACAGGACGTGATCCGGGACCAACAAAGCCTGTAACACCGGTTATGTTCCTGACAATGTGCCAAGATTCGTCATTCATAACCATTTTAACAAATACGTAAGCAGGGAAAATCTTTTCTTCAACGATTTTTTCTCTGCCCTTAGAGTCGATTTGAACGGATGTGGTAACAGGAATCTTAACGTCAAAAATAAGATGTGAAAGATTTCTGTTTTCAACCGCTCTTTCGATAGCGGCTTTTACCTTGTTTTCGTAGCCGGTGTATGTGTGAGCAACGTACCATTTAGGTCCGACATTCAATTCGTTAAAATCACTCATCGTAGCACCTCAATTAAAGATTGCAAAGATCGCGAAGACCTCTGAGCATTGCACCTAAACCAACGTCAACAACGCCGATAACGATAGCAGATGCAATAACGATTGCCATAACAATGCCAAAGTTCTTAAATGTTGATTTACGGGAAGACCATGTGATTTTCTTGAATTCACTTTTTACGCTCTTGAACCACTTGCCCAATCTTGCGAAAAAGCCGGGCTTGTCATTAGCCTTTTTAGCCTTTTTTTCTGCCTTTGAGGGCTTTTCAGCCTTTGCTTCATCAGCAGAAATGTTCTTGTTTTCGATTTCAGCCATAATTCTTCTCCTTACTTAGATTCCTTGTGCAAGGTGTGCTTACGACAGAAACGACAGAACTTATTCATTTCAAGTCGATCCGGGTCGTTCTTCTTGTTTTTCTTTGTGTCGTAGTTACGTTGCTTGCATTCTGTGCAAACGAGAGTAACCTTAACTCTTGCTTCATTAGCCATTTTCGGTACCTCCTGATTATAATTTGGGACAAGCCCATTGAATTGTGCGCAAAACGCACCATACCTCCCTCGATTAGTAAACGGATATTATTCTGATTTTGCGGCGCAAAAAAAGAACCCCATTTGCGAGGTGAACACATTTTATCACAAAAGGAAGCGTTTGTCAAGCCCTTTTTTAATTTTTTATTTTAAATAAATAATATACTTGATATTTAGTTACTAATATGTTAAAATGTATCTTGGAATATTATATATAAAGGTGAAGGTATGATTAACGAATACTTGGAATGCGGTCAAATTACAAGAGCTCACGGTGTAAACGGTGGGATGGTTATAAATCATTTCTGTGACAGCTACGAGGTTTTTGCGGAAATAAAGACACTATATTTCAAAACTGAAAACGGATATTCTCCTATGAAGGTGAAAAAATGCTCACCTTATAAGAATTCTGCTATTGTGTATCTTGAAGGGATTGAAAATCCGGAGGAGGTAACTAAAAATAGGCTTGTGTCCTTGTATGCCCATAGAAATGACATTTTAAAGGACGAGGGCGACTTTTTTATTGTGGACTTAATCGGACTTGGCGTGTTTGATGTCAATACGAATGAGCAATACGGTGTTCTAAAAGATGTGACGAATCAAGGAGCGCAGGACTTGTATGTTATAAAAAGAGAAAATAAGCCGGATGCGTACATACCTGCAATAAAGGAATTTGTAAAAGAAATTTCATTAGAAAAAGGGATTTTTATAGCGCCTATTGAAGGATTGCTTGATTAAGGACGATTGATTGATGAGATTTGATATAATGACTCTTTTTCCCGATGTTGTAAAATGCGTGCTTGAAAGCAGCATAATAGGCAGGGCACAGCAAAACGGTTACATAACTGTTCAAGCTCACGACATTAGGGATTATACCTTAAATAAACACAAAAAGACAGACGATACTCCCTACGGCGGAGGGAAGGGCATGCTTATGGCAACACAGCCTATTTGTGATTGCTTTGAAGCAGTGCGGAAAAACTACAAGGATGGGGAAAAGACCCGTGTAATTTATGCGTCCCCCCGTGGCAGAGTTTTTAATCATGAAATAGCTATGGAGCTTAGTCGCTATGACAATATAGTTATTTTGTGCGGTCACTATGAGGGCGTTGACCAAAGAGTGATTGATGAAATTGTGGATGAAGAGCTGTCAGTCGGCGACTATGTTTTGACAGGCGGAGAAATACCTGCGTGTATTATGGTTGATGCAACCGCAAGGCTGGTGCCGGGTGTGCTTTCTGACAAAGAATGCTATGAAAAGGAAAGTATTGCCTCAGGGCTGCTTGAATACCCTCAATATACGAGACCTGCTGTGTTTCACGGCAAGGAGGTTCCACAGGTGCTTTTGTCAGGTCACCATGAAAATATCGACACGTGGCGGCTGGAAAAATCATTGGAGCTTACAAAAGAGCGCCGTCCCGACCTTTACGAAAGGTATGTAAGGGAGCACGAAGATGAGCTTATGAAGCTCAATAAAAAGAAAAATCTAAACAATAAACGGATGTGATATTTTGGAAAACAAACAAAGGAAAAAATCTTGGCTTGACACCTTTATGGCTTGGCTTTTGGCAGTGCTGCGCAAAAGCTTTATAGGTAGGTTTTTTACGTCTTATTACGAGGCAAATCAAAGGTTTATAACAAAGACTAAAAGGCACAAGGGAAGAAGCGTAAGGAAATTTGCGCGCTTTATTGAAAGAAACAGGCTAATTGGCTGCGTGCCTAAAATAACGGACTTTTTATTGCGTATTCCTTTAAGGGATTATGGTATAGCTATGTTTTTAACAGGTGTAGGCGTAGTTTTACTATATCCTTTAAACGGAATGATTTTGTTCATTAGCGTGTCCTTTGAATTATTCGTTTTAGGTATATCTGTCAGCATATGCTCATTGCCGCTTATGTTTTCATCTCGTTCTCTTGCATCAAATATATTGTCAAGCCGTATGTTCAGCTTCATTTTTTTTGGCTTTTTCGGTATGGATGATGAAGGGTTTAGAGAGGCAGCAGAAAAGCCAAAGGTCAGCTTTGCGGTGTTCTCAATAATTATAGGTATGCTTTTAGCCGTAGCGGGATATTTTATAACACCTGTGGGAGTAGTTTTATTAATACTTGGTATAGCATTTGCATATAGTGCAATTCGCACACCCGAGGTTGGTGCAATTTTGACTATTTTGCTCTTGCCATATGTTAATACTTACTTTATATGCGGCTGTATTGCTTACACTTTTGTATGCTATGCTATTAAGGTTAAGCTTGGCAAAAGAGTGTTTAGGTTTGAATATTTTGATTTATGGGTAAGCATAGCCTTGGTTTGCTTGACCCTGTGTGGATTTAACTATGCAAATCCCCTTTCGTCAATTAAGTCTGTTTTGCTTAATTTGATAATACTTATGTCCTATTTCCTTTATGCCAATCTTATTTATTCGAAGGTTTGGTTTAGGCGAAGCATAGTTGCCTTTACCGGCTCGTCAATGGTTGTGGCAATTGTAGCTATTATACAGGCGATATTAAGATCTGTTTCATCCAATGTCAGTGCTGTTGAGAAGGTTTTTTCAGCAGACGGCGATATCGTATCAACCTTTTCAAGCTCAACAGTGCTTGCTCAGTTTATGGTGATAGCAATACCCTTTGCCCTTGTTCATATGATTTCAGAAAAGAAGGATATAACTAAATTTGGCGGCTTTATAATGGCTGCAATTTTAGTAGCAGCTCTTGTTTTGGCTGAATCTGCTATGGGTATATTCGGCTTGCTTGTCGGCGCACTTTTGATTTTTGCATTCTACAAGCGCACAGCAATTTATTTGTTGCTTCTTGTTGCTCTTGCCTTACCTTTACTGTATGTCTTACTTCCCGATAATGCTATTTCTCTTATAACATCGTGGAAAACACTTGAAGGAGTGTCTGTAAAACAAGAAATCCTATACCTGAAAGATGGTTTTTTGGCAATAATCAAGCATCCGCTTGGAGCAAATTTAAAGGGTACAACAAGTTTAAGCCTTTACGGTGCTGAGAGCTTTGACAGCTCACCCCTTCAAATGCTTGCCCAGTACGGTATAATTGGTGTCGTTGCCTTTGCGGTTATGGTTGTTATGTTTATGCGTGTAATTTTTTCATACTCTGTTAAGGCAAAAAATGCTTACAGACGTGTTAACGGCTGTGCCGGACTTTGCTCCATTTTAGCTTTGCTTACCGTTGGTATATTCAATGACGTTTGGGCTGACAAAAAGATTTACTTAATGTTTGTTATAACGATGGCTTTGTCGTTGGCTTATATTAAGATTGATAGGGATGAAGAGGCGGTGGCAGTTACGTATATTGATATAACAACCGCTACCCTCGATATTCCGTTAAGGGAGGCGTTTGTTCACACAGGCGCACCGCAAAGAAGGTATATACATGCACCCAAAATGCAAAAGCATTTAAAAAGACAGAAAAAAATTAAAGTAGCGGAGGCAAAAGAGTTTTCAAATACCGATGAATTAATCATAACAAGAAAAAAGTACGAAAATGACGAAGCAGAAGAACAGAAATAAGTGATTAATGTTTTTCGGGAAAGGAGAATGAAATGTTTATTGATAAAGTTAAAATATATGTAAAGGCAGGCAACGGCGGAAACGGTTGCGTGTCTTTCAGACGTGAGAAATACGTGGCTAAGGGCGGTCCTGACGGTGGTGACGGCGGTCATGGCGGTAATGTGATTTTTACAATTGATAAGGGCTCTAATACATTACTCTCATTTAGATATAAAAGGAAATTTGTAGCTGAAAACGGCGGTGACGGTGCAGGTGCCAAATTCCACGGGAAAAACGGCGGTGACGTTATAATTAAAGTACCCGAGGGTACGATTATTCGTGATGAAAAAAGCGGTAAAATTTTAAAGGATATGTCCGGCTGTGAGGATTGGATATGTGCCAAGGGCGGCAGAGGCGGTTGGGGCAACAAGCATTTTGCAACACCCACACGCCAAATCCCAATGTTCGCAAAAAGCGGTACGAAGGGGCAAGAGTGGGAGCTTACCTTGGAGCTTAAAATGCTTGCCGACGTTGGCCTTGTTGGCTTGCCAAGTGCAGGCAAATCCTCTCTTTTGGCAGCGGTAAGTGACGCAAAGCCGAAGATAGCTGATTATCATTTCACAACCCTATCACCCAATTTAGGTGTTATTAATGTAAGGGAAGGTCACGGCTTTGTAATGGCTGACATACCGGGTCTTATTGAAGGTGCAAGTGAAGGACAGGGGCTTGGTCACGCATTTTTAAGGCATATTGAAAGATGTCGCTTGCTTGTGCAGGTGGTTGATATTTCCTGTTATGAAGGCAGAAATCCAATAGATGATATTATAACAATTGACGAGGAGCTTACTAAGTTTTCCCCCGAATTATCCACACGTCCCCGCATTATTGCGGCTAACAAGATGGATTCTCTTGATACTTCGATTGTAGATGTAGATGCTTTTGAAAAATATGTAAAAGGTCGTGGCTGGGACTTGATGTACATCTCAGCATATACAGGTGAAAATACCGAGGAGTTAGTGGATAAAATCGACCAAATGCTTCAGGAATTGCCACCTTTGACAATTTACGAAGCCGAATATGCCCCCGAGGATGCTATTCTTGCTGATGGAAACGACCACGCAGTAACTATTACTAAGGATGACAAGGGCACTTATGTTGTTGAGGGCGAATGGCTCTACAATCTTGTCGGTCAAGTTAATTTTGAAGACAGGGAGTCCCTTATGTTCTTCCAACGTGTGCTTCTTAAAAGCGGTGTAATAGACAAGCTTAAAGAAGCAGGCTGTAAGGATGGGGACAGCGTTTCAATGTACGACTTTGAATTTGATTTTGTAATCTGATTTTACAGTATAACGAAATGTAGGGCGGGGGCTTGCTCCCGCCGAATTTGACAAATGAAAAGAGGAAAAATATGAAACTGAATTTAGGATGCCATTTGTCAGTATCGAAGGGATACGAGCATATGGGAAAAGAGGCACTTTCCATAGGTGCTAATACATTTCAATTTTTTACAAGAAACCCGCGGGGAGGGTCGTTTAAACCGCCAACAGACGAGGATATATTTGCTCTTGTCGAATTGATGAAAAATCATAATTTTGCTCCGATAATTGCCCACGCGCCTTATACCTTTAACCCCTGCGCAGCAGATGAAGGAATACGAGATTATACTAAGCGTGTTATGGCAGAGGATGTAAGCTTGCTTGACAAAATTCCAAATGCTTTATATAATTTTCACCCGGGCTGCCATGTTTCCCAAGGGGTTGATATAGGTATTGAAAAAACTGCCGATACCGTGAACACCATTTTAGAGCAAAGCAAAAAAACAACGGTGTTAATTGAAACTATGGCGGGAAAAGGTACGGAAATAGGCAAAACCTTCGAGGAAATACAAAGAATTATTGAAAAGGTGGAAAATAAAGCGCGCGTAGGTGTTTGCCTTGACACCTGCCACGTGCATGATGGCGGTTATAACATTTCCCAAGACGCTTATGGCGTTTTAGAGGAATTCGACAAGATCATTGGATTTGATAGGTTAAAGGCAATTCACTTAAATGACTCCAAAAATGTGCTTGGTGCGCATAAGGATAGGCATGAAAAAATCGGTGACGGCAGCTTAACCATAGATGGAATAATTGAAATTATAACCCACCCTGTGGTTAAAAAGCTTCCAATTTGCTTGGAAACACCAAACGATATTGACGGTTATGCCAAGGAAATTAAGCTTTTGCAAGAGGCGGTGGCAAATCGATAAAAAGTGGCAATCTGTGAAAAAACAGATTGCCAATATTTTTTCTTTTACCAAAGCTGTTGATTTTGTCGGCACGTGATGTTATAATATATTATATCAACTTATATATCTTTGAAGGAGTAGAAAATGAAAATTAAAGGTGTAATTTTGTTTTTTTCACTGTTATGTGCTTTGCTTCTGCTTGCGGCTTGCGGTAATGTGACAAGTACGAATACAAACAGTAGTGATAATGGCACCTTCACAAGTGATAGTACAAATGAAAATGTTCAAAAGGTGAGCGTGGTATTCCGCGGCAACGGAAAAGGCACATCCTTTGAGGGTGAAACAAATGCCGAGGTTGTTTACGGTAAAACGCTTGATGCTATTCAAGTGCCCGTTGCTTACAGAGAAGGCTTTGACTTTTTATATTGGGCGTACGATATAGAGGGTGAGCTTAAATGGAGCGCGGAGGACATATTTACCGAAAGCACCGTTTTGTACGCTATTTGGGATGAAATTGTTGTTGATACGCCACAGCCACCTCACGTTTGCAGCTATGGAGAATGGGTAACTGTCGTAGAATCAACCTGCGTTAGAATTGGAAAAAGGCAAAGAAGCTGCTCTTGCGGAAAAATAGATTACGGCAATATTCCTCTTGCTGACCATACCGAAGTGATTATAAAGGGCAGGGAAGCCACATGCATACAGTCAGGCTTGACTGACGGTAAGGAATGTACTGTTTGTGCCGCCACTTTGGTTAAGCAGGAAATAATTCCGCCTGCACATAAAGAGGAGATAACCATAAGGGGAAAAGAGGCAACCTGTACCGAGCCCGGGCTGACAAGCCGTAAGGAGTGCTCAGTATGCGGTACGGTAACGGCAGAGCAAAGGGAAATTAAAGCAAGAGGGCACGCCCAAATAATAGTTTACGGGAAGGAGCCTACCTGTTACGCCTCCGGCTTAACGGAAGGAAAGAAGTGCTCAGTATGCTTTGTCACTACGGTGGAACAAGAAATAATTCCGCCCACACATAAAGAGGTCACCGTAAAGGGAGTAGAGCCAACTTGCAAGGCAACAGGCTTAACAGACGGTAAAAAATGCTCTGCTTGTGAAAAAATATTGGTTGAGCAGGAAATACTTCCGTTAGCAGACCATACCGAAGCGGTAATTCGGGGAAAAGAGCCAACTTGCAAGGAAACAGGCTTGACAGACGGTAAAAAATGCTCCGTGTGTCAAAAGATATTGGTTGAGCAGGAAATACTTCCGTTAGCAGACCATACCGAAGCAGTAATTCGGGGAAAAGAGCCAACTTGCAAGGAAACAGGGTTGACAGACGGTAAAAAATGCTCTGTGTGTCAAAAGATATTGGTTGAGCAGGAAATACTTCCAATGTCAGCTCACACCGAAGAAACAATAGTGGGCAAGGCAGCCACTTGCAAGGAAACAGGGCTGACAGACGGTAAAAAATGCTCCGTTTGCGGTACGGTAACGGTGAAGCAGGAGATTATTCTTGTAGCTTTGTGCAATTACGTAAACTATAAATGTACCATGTGCGGTGCTCGCAAGGAAAGTCAAGGACTTAAAATTTACAAAAATAGCTCAGGTGATGGCTGTTATGTCAGCGGAACAGGTGAATGTAGTGATACTGTTATCGTAATACCAAGAATGTACGAGGGGTTACCCGTTACTCAAATATCAATGAGCGCCTTTGAGGAAAACCTAACTCTTGAAGAGGTTATAATACCGGACACCGTGCGTATTATTGGCGATTGGGCATTTAATGACTGTATAAGCTTAAAAAAGGTGGTTTTTGAAGGAAGTGTTGAAAAAATAGAGCAAAGAGCATTTTCAAACTGCATAAGCTTGAATGACATAAATATTCCCACTACTGTTATAGAGATAGGTGATTTTGCATTTTTTGAATGTCCCATTACTTCTCTTGACCTGCAAAGCGTTGTGAAGATTGGAGAAGATGCATTTTATAATTGTGATAGCCTTGGCTATGTAAGCCTTGGCACAAAGCTTATTAGCATAGGAGAAGGTGCTTTTGGTAACTGTGATAAGCTGAATCGCATAGTGATTCCCAAAAGCGTAATTCAAATGGGAAGCTACGCTTTTAACCATTGCGAAAATCTTACAATATACTGTGAAGTAGGTAGTGTCCCAAGCACTTGGAATAGCCTCTGGAACTACGGCTTAGGCAAGTGCCAGGTTGTATGGGGATATGAAGAAAATTAATATTACATAAAAGGAGAAATATAATGGCAAAATTTGTAATGGAATGCCCAAGCTGTGGCAAATATGTGCAAGCATCAAGCGGCTTTTTTGCAAAAAAGAAGATTGATTGCGTTTGCGGATACATAATTAATGTTAAGACAGATAAGGTAACATCTACCACCTGCTCCCACTGTGGTAACACAGTTGTTTACGATCAAAGCAAGGGGGACGATGCGAAATGTCCTGTATGTAAAAGCCCAATTGGAATTGGCAATGCAAAAAGTGCAGCGGTTAACTTCTACTGTCCATCCTGCGCTTGCAAGCTTTCCGCGGTTAAGGGTACCCAAAGTGTAACCTGTCCTCTTTGCGATACGGAGGTTGACGTAGCTAAGGCTATAACAAAAGAGGAGCTTAAAAATGAGGGCATTGCAAGTGTAATTAAATATGAGGGTGACAACGAAACATTTATCTGGAAGCACCCTATTGAAGACTTTAATTTAGGCTCTCAGCTTATAGTACACGAGTCACAGGAGGCAATTTTCTTCCGTGACGGTCGCGCCCTTGACTTGTTCGGTGCAGGCAGACATACTCTTGAAACGCAAAATATTCCTTTACTTGAAAAGGCAATAAAGCTTCCTTTGAATGTGGATACTATGTTCCATTCCGAGGTGTACTTCATCAATATGACAACCCATATGGGAATCAAATGGGGTACTGACTCTAAGGTACGCTTGTTCGACCCTGCGTCAGGCTTGCATATTGAAATCGGTGCATGCGGTAGCTTTAACCTTCGCGTAAAGGATTCAAGAAAGCTACTTTTAAAGGTTGTTGGTACAGAGGCTGAGCTTGGCGGAGCAGATATGGTTTCCAACGGTGGAATCGGCACTGCTTATATGGTTGGCAAGTTTAAGGCTCTTGTTATGAATACCGTTAAATCAAACCTTGCTCGCAGTATTAAGGATAACAATATTGACATTTTGGAAATTGACAGCTATATTGATGTTCTTTCTCAAAACTTAGGTACAATTATCAACCAAACTCTTGATAGCTACGGTCTTTATATGCCTGAGTTTTACATAACCTCAATTATGACTCCTGATGATGACCCCAATTTCCGCAGATTGAAGGAGCAATTTGCAGAAAAGACCTTGCGTGTAAGACAAGAGGATATTTTGAAGGCTGAGGCACAGGCAGCACAGCAAAGAAAGATTGTTGAAGCACAAACCGCAGCCCAGCTTGAAATGATAGGCGCACAGGCAAAGGCAGAAGCGTATAAAATGCAGGCATTCGCAGAAGCGGAAGAAATGCGTGCAAAGGGATATACATATCAACAGGAAACTGCAAGAATGGTTGGTATGGAAGCTATGCAAAACGGCATTACAGGTAACGGAGAGGGAGGCGGAGCAGGAGCTCTTGGTGACGTTGCAGGCTTAGGCATGGCACTTGGTGCAATGGGCGGCATTATGGGTATGACTAAGGATGCCTTGAACCCAATTATGAATGATTCCTCCGCAATTGGCGCAGGAGTTGTGCCAACCATGGCGGAAGCTTGGAGTTGTGCATGTGGTAAAACAGGAATTACATCAAAATTCTGTCCTGAATGCGGTACTAAAAAGCCGGAACCGCAAGCAGGTTGGAGCTGTGCGTGCGGTAAAACGGGAATTATGTCAAAATTCTGTCCTGAGTGCGGTGCTAAAAAACCTGAACCGCAAACATGGGACTGCTCTTGCGGTAAAACAGGCATTACATCGAAATTCTGTCCCGAATGTGGAAATAAGAAGGGAGAATAATTATGAAAGAAAATAAAAAGTTACTTTCAACTATAGCAGTTTTTGCAATACTACTTGTTCTATTTGTTGTGGTTGTGACGGTTATACCGTTTACCAAAATCGCATCCTCGTGGACTGCATTTTCCTTTGGTATAGTTTCTATCGTTGCCTCATGCGTAATCACAGTATATTCCTTTAAAAAGGGTGATAGTGTAGTTAGCAAGATTTACGGCTTCTCACTTTTTAAGCTTGGTATAGCTTACTTGGCTTTGCAAATGGCGGTAAGCGTTGTGCTTCTTATTTTGGGTGCTTTTCTTAATGTGCCTGTTTGGGTTGCCGCCGTTCTTGGTGTTTTGGTTCTTGGCTTCTGTGCAATCGGCTTGATTGTTGTTGACAATGCAATTGATATAGTGGAAGAGCAAGAGGAAAAGGTAGAAGCAAGGATAAAGGAAATCAAAACATTTAATGTCAATGTTGGCACTATTATTGCAATTTGTCAAAACAATGAGTTTTTGCCCCATCTTGAAAGATTGGCAGAGGCATTTAAATACAGCGACCCTGTTTCCTCCGAACAAACAGAGCCGCTTGAAAACAATTTGAGAAATGAAATTAATATTCTTACAACCTTGGTTGCCACAAATAGCGAAAACACTGTTTCAAAAATCAAGGAAATTGAGGCGTTGCTTTCATCAAGAAACGCAGTTTGCAAGCTTTCTAAATAACATCAAAGGAGCAAAATACCGTAATGGCAATTTTTAAATGTAAAATGTGTGGCGGTGACTTGGATGTTTCGGAATTAGACACCGTTTTTGAATGTGAATATTGCGGTACTAATCAAACCATTCCGTCTTCAAGAGACGAAGAAATAACAAATCTTTTTAATAGAGCAGAGCTTTTGCGAAAAAATTGTGAATTTGATAAAGCAGAGCGAATGTACGAAAAAATCTTAGAGATTAATTCCCGCGAGGCAGAGGCTTATTGGGGTGTTATTCTTTGTAGATACGGTGTTGAGTATGTTGATGATCCAAAAACAGGCAAAAAAATACCAACCTGCCACCGCACCTCTTACGAGGCTGTAACCGCAGATGAGCATTATAAGGCATCTCTTGAAAATGCAGATGTTGTGCAAAGGGCGATATATCAAAGGGAAGCGGAGCAAATAGACAAAATTCAGAAAGGGATTTTGGAGCTATCTTATAAAGAAGCACCGTATGATGTTTTCATTTGCTATAAGCAGTCTGATGAAACGGGAAAGCGTACAAAGGACAGTGTTTTGGCAAATGAGATTTATCATGAGCTTACAAGCGAAGGCTTTCGTGTGTTTTATTCTGCAATTTCGTTAGAAGATAAATTGGGCGAAGAATACGAGCCGTATATATTTTCTGCCCTTAACTCTGCGCGAGTTATGCTGGTTGTAGGTACAAGGGCTGAGTATTTTAATGCCGTTTGGGTTAAAAACGAATGGTCAAGATTTTTGAAGCTTATTAAAAAGGACCGTACAAAACGGCTAATCCCTTGTTATCGTGATATGGATGCTTATGATCTGCCGGAAGAATTTGCCCATCTTCAAGCCCAGGATATGTCGAAGCTTGGCTTTATTAGTGATATTGTTCGCGGAATAAAAAAGCTCATTCCGAAAACAACCGAAAAAGAGGAAGCTAAAACATATAGCTCTCCAAAATACGAGAGTGGTGAGGATAGTTCTATTTCAAACAACCTTAAAAGAGCATATCTTGTTTTGGAAGAAGGGGACTTTACCGCTGCTGAGCTTTATGCGGAAATGTGCTTGGGCGAGGATGTGGAGTGTGCTGAGGCGTATCTTATAAAGCTAATGGCTTATTGTGAGGTTAAAAACAAAGGGGAGCTGTGCCATACCGACATTCGCTTCACCGAAAATACTAACTATAAAAGGGCGGTGCGCTTTGGAAGTGAGGAGCTTTCAAGGGAGCTTACGTTCATTTGTAATGAAAGAGATTATAATCAAGCAAGACAATTGTGCTTGGATGCGACAAGCGAGAATGATTATTTAATGGCAAAGCGGTATTTACAAACCCTAAACGGTTATAAGGATTCTTTTGCTCTTATAAAAATGTGTGATGATAAAATAAGAAATATTAACACGCTTGAATTAAAGGAAGAGGTCGATAAAAGGTTATATGCTACCAACCTTTCTCCCGCTGCCGAGGCTGCTTGCCTTATGTATGAGCAAGAAAAAAAGGTGGAGCGGTATGACTTGAAAATAGATAATAATCGTATTAGTCAAAGCGTGCCTATTCTTGTAATGGGTGTTATAACCGTTATTTTGTTTATCGTTACAGCATGCACAGATTCTTGGGTAGCACCGCTTTTGCTGTTATGTGCGGCGATAGTTACTCTTGTATTGTTCTTCACATATCTAAAAAAGTATTTTCCCAAAAGTATAATTTTGTATGCTATTCTTACCGTAGCTACGGTGGGGTGGCTTGCTTGTGCTATACCTTTTATAATGTGGTACGACATATATAAGGTGCAAAAAATGAAAAAAGAATTAAAAGAAGAACAAGAAAAACTGACACTTTTAACAAGAAGCTTTAATGAGGCAATTTTGGATATTGAAGACGAAAATGTGCGTGAAAGAATAAGGACCTTATCGTATAATGGACATCAGGCAACCGAAATTGCACGCATTATATCAGAAGAAGAAATTGATTATATATAATTTAAGGCAAGCTCCAAGCTTGCCTTAAATTATGCTATCTAACGATATATCCTCGTCATCGTGTATTTGGATAAGATATTCTACAAGCAGGGCCCTTTGGTCGCAAAAGCCCACCTCATCCTTTGTAGTAACCTTTGACCTTATTACAGCCAAGACCTCATCAATTTTGTGCGTTTCCTCGTGGGAGGATGACAGTCTTATGGAAAATTGCTTTTTTTCCCAAAGTGAGGAGAAGGCTTCAACACTATCAACATCCATGCTTAACGCCCGGGCGTGACCGATAAGATCTTCGGTTACGTGGTCTATATATATGCTGTTTATAATTGTAAAAGCGAAGATTGCAAAAATAATGGAGACGGAAACGATAAATGCTTTCATTTTTCTTCCTTATATACAACGGTGATTTCATTTGCATCGTTTACTGTGAGCAAAAAGATTTCTTCCATATTAATATTATGGGCGTGCAAATATTTGTGTAGCCATTTTTCAGTTTTGTTTGCATATGAAAGGTTGCTTATATTAATCTCGCCGTCAATTATAACTGCGTGGCTGATTCCTTCGCTTTGCTTGCGTATTTTCATATCATCAAGACACACATTTTGCTTACCACTCTTTAAAAAGACGGATAATTTACCGTTTTGCTCCAAAATAGCATAATCAACATGGCTAATGTCACTCACATCCTTTAAACGCAGTTCGCCGAGAAGCTCGTTGATTCCAATTCGCAATCTTGAAAGCTCCTTTTGATTTATAACTCCATTTTTAATAATGACGCTGGGATTTCCAAAAAACATTTTTTTCATTGTTTTGGACTTCGTGGCAAAAAATGACAGAACAATTTCCGTGCAAAGAAGTAAGACAATGGGAAGTATAGAGTAAATTAACGGTGTTGATAAATTTTGAATAGGAGTAGTGGCAAGCTCGGAAATCATAAAGGTGGTAATCAGCTCTGAAATTTGCAATTCTCCCACCTGTCTTTTGCCGGTTAACCTAAGCGCAATTAAAAGAGTGATATAAATAATAGTAGTGCGAATTAATACAGTTACCATGCAGTTTCCCGCCTTTCAAGAATATTCTTGTACAAAATAGCAAAAAATATGTGCAATATTGAAAAATAGTTGTATTTTTTAGAAAAATGATAAAAATATAAAGAAAGTGCTTGACATTTTAAAAGAATAATGATCAAATAAAAATCCACCTCGCACAAAGCTCTTTGCGTGGCAATGAAAAATTTTTAAAAAAGTTTTAAAAAGTACTTGACAAAGCGAAATGCAGGTGGTATAATAGCAAAGCACTTTGCAAAAGGTGCAAGGAAGATCCTTGAAAATTGAACAATGAACGAAATTAGGAAATAGAGAACTAATGTACAAAAGACGGAAACTCTAAATTCTTTTAAGTTTAAGAAGAAATACTCGAAAACAAGTAATTTAAGTAAGAGCAAATCAATGCTCTAAGAAATGATTTAGACAGCGAGAGCTGTGTAGATACAATTTTTTAGAGAGTTTGATCCTGGCTCAGG
>JAGANX010000027.1 GCA_017623975.1 Clostridia bacterium | reverse complement strand
TTGCATCTTAGAGCGAATAAATTCGTAGAGAATTTTTTCGAGCTTTGATGCAGACAGTTAAAAAACTTTCAAGTCAAAGGTCGGACAAAGGCTCACGAATTTATCGTTCTAAGACAAATGTGTTCGATTCCCGTAAGGCTATGTTTAGTGCTTTTGTAAAGTCTATTTTATTAATAGAGTGGGTCAGCGCCGACAGCCTTTAAGATTTCCCTTGCGATAATCATACCGCCAACCCAGTTTGGATGAACTCTATCCCAAGAGATATAGGCAGGGTATCTATGCGCCAAGTGCTTGTCAAATTCGCCTTGAACATCGATATATGTAACGCCGTATTTTTTTGCAACCTCTTTGCAAATTTGCGCGTACTCGAGTGTGCGCTTTTTCATAGGGTCGTTATCGTTTGCTTCCATGTAAAATGGGCTGATTATAAACATACCCTTTACATTTTTAATAGTGCGCTCGCAAACCGCTTCCATATTTTTTCTATATGCTTCCGGGAATCTGCAAGTGTGGTCAAATGCAGGCTCGTCAAATTGACGCCAAACATCATTTATGCCTATCATAACGAATACATAGTCAGGCTTGCACGCTTCAACATTTGTTTCCCAATCACGGAGCATATCCGCACTTGTAGCACCGCCGCAGCCTACGTTTGTGATATGAAGGAGCTTTTCAGGGTAGAGTACAGACAAGATAGAATCAACCTGTCTTACATAACCACTGCCAACACCTTCCCAAAGGCCCTCACCGTAAGGACGCTTTCTTCCGCAGTCTGTAACGGAGTCACCTGCGAAAACAATTCTGTCACCATTTTCAAAAATCATAATACACCTCTATTTTTTAGCCGATTTGTCGGCTTTTTTTCTTTTGTTTTTTACGGAAAAACCGAATTTTCCTATTCTTTCGCCAAGCTTGTAGTATTCACCGTGGGCAAAAGCGCAAAGGTGCGCCCTGTTTATACAAAGCTTGTCACCCTCTAAAAGCCTTTTTTCCACGTTAACCGCCACAATGTCAGCAAGGAACATATCGTGCGAGCCTAAGCTGATAATGTCAGTCACCTTACATTCAATAGAAATAGGACATTCGCTAATTAAGGGAGCATTAACCTTGATTGCCTTTTCCTTGGTAAAGCCGCATTTTTGAAACTTGTCCACCTTTTTGCCTGTGTAAACACCGCAAAAGTCTGCCATTTTGGCAAGAGCTGACGGAACTAAGTTAATAACAAACTCGCCGCTTTCCTTAATTATGTTGTATGAATATCTGCTCGGACGCACTGAAATATACGTTTTTGGCGGGACAGTGTTGGTAATACCGCACCACGCCACCGTTATAATATTTGATTTTTCCATATCCCCGCAGGAAACCATAACAGCAGGGACAGGGGCAATTAAGGCACCCCCTTGCCAAGAAACCTTTTCCATTATTTCTTACCTGCAATATTAAATATTGTTAAGCCCTTTTCCTTTGCATAGCGGAACGTTTGTCCTGTGCCTGAATGGGCGCTGTTAAGATAGCAAATACAGTAAGCGGAATTGTCCACCATTTTATAGTTGCGAATTTTCATACATCCGTCAAAATACCCCGTATCGGGCATATCAATAAAGTCCGCCTTTTTAATGATTTTTTTGTAGGTCAGCCTGTGGGAAAGCTTCCAATTATCGCTTTGGTTATTGCACGGAGCATAAATGTGCAAGGAAATTTCCGGATGTTTTTTCTTTGCCTTTAAAACTGCCAAGGCACAAACAGTATCAAAGCCCGTAGCACCGCCGCAAATAAAGGTGTTAACCCCCTTGCCGATTAAATATTCAATTCCTCGATGCAAAACATCCTCACTAAAATCGCTTGATAAAATTCTATGTCCTGTAAAGCAACAGGTATTTTCCTTTGCCATTTTTACCTCGTCTTTATCTGTTAGTCTTACGAAAAAATTATATCATTTATATGAGGAAAATACAACTGAAATTCCAAAATTTTATCAACAAAAAATTTCAAAAGACAGCGTCCATTGACATATAAACAAAAAAACCTTGTGCAAATGTGTGAAAACAATGCTTTTCGCCACTGTGCGTACGACAAACTGTGCGCTTTCCTAAGAATATAATTAAAGAGGAAAAATAAAAAAGGAGAAGATTTATGATAAAAGCTAAAATCGAAAATTTTAAACAAAAGCTCCGTTTATCAAACGAGGCAAAAAGCGTTATTTGGGAAATTGCTTTATTCGTGGTAGCCTTCGCCCTAATGCCGGTGCGCTTTTTGTTCGGCACATACCCCTTTGGCATAGCTCTTTTAAGCGGTACGAAAAAGCAAGCCCCCTTTGTTTTTGCAGGAGCAATGCTTTCCGCAATTTTTTTAATGGAAAACACTCCTGTTTATGCAGTGGCACTTATAGGACAGTTGGGGCTAAGGATAGCCTCCTCCTTTGTAAAAAGGTCGGACTATGTAAAAACCGAGCTTGGGCAAAAGCAGGGCGTGAGCATTGTGCAAGCCCTGTTTTGCGAAAGCAAGGAGCTTCGTGTTGCGGTAGCCGCCCTTTGTACTCTTGGTATAGGAATATATAAGGTTATTGTAAACGGGTATATTTACTATGACATTTTTGCCCTTGTTTTCAACGTTGTGCTTGTTAGTATTCTTACCTTTTGCTTTTGCTGTCTTTTCGATGTAGAAAACAAAAAGCATTTACTAATAGGCGTTGGCGCGCTTCTTTTTTGCGTGGCTTATGCGTTAAGCGGAAAGGAAATAGGCGGTGTTGACATCGTGCTGTTTTTGTCCTATGCGGCTGTGCTTTATGTGTCAAAAAGCTTAGACGGGATAAAAAGCGGAGCCCTTGGAGTTATATTGGGCGTTGCCCAAGGCGGTGTAACAAGCGGAGCCCTTGGCATTTGCGGACTTGTGGCAGGCTTTTTATGGGGGCTTTCTCCTTATCTTGCGGTTATGTGCGCCTTTGTGCTTAGTATGGGCTATGCAATCAGCTTGATGGGCTATGAGGCGGTTGTACTTTTAATGCCGGAGCTTTTGGCAGCTTCCTTAATTATGTACCCCCTTTTAAAATTTGAGGTTTTGCCAAGACCTAAGCCCTTGCAGAAAAAAGAGGTAAAGGGCATTGAGGCTTATAAAATAGAAACAAGAAGCGAGGAAATAAAGGGAAAGGTGTCCCGCTTAGGCACTGCCTACAAGGACGTAGCCAAAATGCTGAAAGGGCTGGGAGAAAAAACTAAGATTCCCGATAAAAGAGGGTATCTTGACATAGCCTTGGAGTCCTGTGAGGCACATTGCTATTCCTGCCCAAAGCATTCAATTTGCTGGGAAAGAGATATTGAAACAACGGAAAAGAATATAAACAAAATGGGTCGAGCCCTGTTTAATAATAAGGAAGTTAAAAAAGAGGATGTGGACGAAAAGTTTTTGCACCGTTGCCCTAACATAGATACGGTAATGGAGGAGTTAAATGCGAAAAACAAAAGTATTCTTTTAGGCAGTGTAAAAAATGACAAGCTGGAAGTGTGCGCCCAGAATTACGAAGGGGTGTCTAAAACCATAGAAGCCATTTTCAAAGCGGAAAACAACATAACCGTTGATAAAGCATTAACGGACAAGGCTATAAAGGTAGCAGGTGCTTGCGGGCTTGCCTGCGATAAGCTTGAAGTGTTTGGGGATGTATCAAAGGAAATAATAGCCACAGGGGTGGATGTGCAAAGAAGCAAATGCACGTCCGAGGCGTTAAGGCAGGAAATGGAAAAGGGCTTAGGGCTTTCCTTAAACGAGGCAGAGCTTTTTGAAACGGACGGATATACCACCTTAAAATTAAAGAGCAAAAATAACTTTAAGCTTGAAGCGGAATACCAAACCTACACCGTAGGGGAGGACGGGCTGAACGGAGATAGCTTTGCTATGTTTACCTATGGGCAAAAGCAATATATGGTTATTTGTGACGGTATGGGCAGCGGCAGAGATGCCCACCTAACCTCAGAGCTGTGTGTGGAGCTATTAGAAAAAATGCTTTCCGTAAGTGAGGACAAGGGTACGGTCTTGTCTATGCTTAACAGCCTTATAAGGGCGAAAAATACGGAATGCTCGTCAACCGTTGACCTGTTTGAGCTTGATTTAATAAGCGGAGACGGTAAGCTTGTAAAAAGCGGTGCTTGTCCTTCCTTTATCAAGCGGGGAGACAATGTGTTTAAGCTGCAATCAAAAACCGTACCCATAGGGATTATGAAAAGCTTGGACGCGGAGGAGCTTGCCTTTACCGTTAGCCGTGGGGACATTTGCGTTATGGTAAGTGACGGGGCAGTACCGTCGAAGCAGGACACCCATTGGCTAAAACAGTATTTAATAGACTATAAGGGCACCGACCCACACGAGCTTAGCCAAGGTATAATGAAGGAGGCAAAAAGAAAAGGGCTGAAAGACGATACCACAGTTGTATGCGCGGTTATAAAATAAAGGCTTTGGTAATAGAATTAAAGTGAATGTATAATTGTGGTGGTGCTTATGAAACGGCTATTTTTGATATTGTTATTTTTCAGTGCTTTTTTACTTTTTTCTTGCAGGGCAGAGTACGGCATACTTGACTATCAAGAAAAAGACATAGTGGCAGAATGTATGGTCAACGGAAAGTACAAGGTAGAAATACAAAAAACGCAAAATATGCGCAAAGTAACAGTATTAGAGCCACAAAACGCAAGGGGCATTTCTTTTGAAATAGGGGAGAGGGCTTACGCACTGTATGGAGAGACCAAAATAGAAATAGAAAAGGCGCACCTTGACGGAATATGTGCCTTGGCAGAAATATTTTCTCAAAGCGAGGAGTGTCTAACCACCGCCAAGGAGCAGGGCGGCGGCAGTGTCCTAACCTTTCAAAACGATACCTGCGTTTACAAAATCACTTTTGGAGAACACTCCTTACCCAAGCATATTTATATCCTGTCAGAAGGGTTTGAATACAATATAGACATCCTTTCAATAGATTTGAAATGAAAAATAACCTCACGACAAAAACCGTGAGGTCATTTTTTAATATGTCTGTCAAGGGATTCGGGAGAGGAAATTAAGCCTGTTAAAAAGTCGAGGGATACATTATAAAATTTGGCAAGGGTAATATACTTATCAATGCCCATCATTTGAACGCCCCGTTCATAACGGCTATATTGTGTTTGCTCAATTTTAAGAACATTTGCTATATCAACTTGCTTTAAATCTCTATCCTCGCGTAAATCGCGCAATCTTTGGTAATGATTCATTTTTTCACCCGCCTTTTTAAAATCTTACCATAGAATTTAAAAGTACTATTGACAATAGAACCTAAAAGTTCTATAATTAAGGTGGCGATACTTATAAATTTTGCAAAACAGCAATAAAATATTAAGGAGGTTGAAAATCTTATATAATAGTGCTATAATTAAACAAAGAGCCAAGGGTGGCTTTTGATGACATTATGAACGAAGGGAGAAAAATAAAAAATGAAAGCATTAAAAATTTTACTGGCATTGGTTGTATCACTTGCTGTATTCGCTATGGCGCTTAGCTCCTGTGGAGGTAATGAGGATAATAGCGATAGCACTCCTTCTGCAAATAGCTCCGGTGTATCAAATAACGGGGACAACGTAGCAAGTAGCACAGTGAATAGTGGAAATCTTGACAATGATGATGACACAAATGATAGTGGCGATAACACCACTGACAAAGACGACACAAATAATAGTGGCGATGATACAAACGGCGACACAAACGACGACACAAACAATAATGACTCGAACAATAATGACGACTCAGGCAATAATGAGGATTCAAACAACAACGGTGATGGTGCGGTTGACGAATCAAGAGTTGTTATAGACAATATTGTTTACACCTTGGACGAAAGTGGCACCTGCTACTACGTATCCGAAATACAGAGTGGCTATGGCGAAAGCATTGAAATTAAAGAGGAATGCAACGGAAAAAGCGTTGTTAGGCTCGCTACAAAGCTCTTTGAGAATATCAGCGGTGTAAAGAGCATATCTATACCAAAAACAATAACTGAGATAGAGTATCGATGCTTTGCCAACTGTTCGGATTTAACAAGCATAAGTGTTGCACAGGAAAATACGGTATATAAATCAATAGATGGTAACTTGTATAGCTTTGATGAAGAAACTCTTATTGTTTATGCAATAGGTAAAACAAGTGAAAGCTTTGTTGTACCGGAAAGCGTACACAAAATAGACGATTATGCCTTTAAAGATTGCACAGCAATTAAAAATGTTCAATTTTCGAGCAAACTGTATGGCATAGGCTCATACGCCTTTGAGGGATGTGCAAATTTGACTGATGTAGTGTTCCCGTCTAGCTTAAATACATTAGGTACAGCCTCCTTTGCAAGCTGCACCTCTATCGAAACAATTACAATTACACGTAATTTGGAAGTGAGTGCCTTTGCATTTGCTTATTGCACATCCTTGAAAGAAATATTGGTTGACGAGCATAATTACAGATATAGCTCAATAGACGGCAATTTGTATTATGTTGACAAGCCTTGTGTGCTGGTACAATATGCATTGGGCAAAGAGGACACGCACTTCGACATACCCGACTACGTGACTGAAATAGGAGATGCAGCATTTTGCGGTGCAGAAAATCTTGTAAGCATTAGTACAGGCGACAGTCGCGACCGGGCAATTAGCAATATTGGTAACCAAGCTTTTAGGGATTGCATTAATTTGGAAAGCATTTTCATTAATGAAGGAATCAATCAAATGGGAATTCACGTCTTTGCGGGCTGCGAAAAGCTTACGATATATTGCGAAAAATCTGAATCTGATATTGAAATGCAAATTTCCGCACGTAAATGGTCAGCCATTTGGAATCCCGATAATTGTCCGGTTGAATATGATTATGTAGCATCAAAGTAAATAGCTATAAGAAAGCTCCCTCAAGCCAAGGCGCTTGAGGGAGTGCTTTATTTAAAATACTTTTTGTCAAGTCCACGGAGCTGAATTGCTTCGGCTATGTGGTTTGACTCGATTTCAGGTGAGTCTGCAAGGTCGGCAATTGTTCTTGCAAGTCGCAAAATTCTGTCGTGTCCTCTTGCGGAAAGACCAAGGGTATTAAATGCCTTTTCCATTAAGGCAGAGCAGATAGGGGACAGGGTGCAGTATTTTCTAATATGCTTGGCTTCCATTTGTGCGTTACAGGTAATGGGAGAGCCGTTTTCCTTATACTCATTTTTAAACCGTTCTTGCATTATCCTTCTTGCCTTGTTTACCCGTTCTCTTATTTGTGCGGAGCTTTCCGTGGCTTGCCCCTGTGACATTTCCTTGTAGTTTAATGAAGGTACTTCAATTTGTATATCAATTCTGTCTAAAAGGGGGCCGCTTATTTTAGAAATATACCTTTTAATATCGTTTGGCTTACAGGTACATTCCTTTGTAGGATGACCAAAGTAACCGCATTTACATGGGTTCATAGCGCAAACAAGCATAAAATTGCAAGGGTAGGTAAGTCTGCCTGCTGTCCTTGTGATAGTTATTTTTCCATCCTCTAAGGGCTGGCGCAAGGACTCAGTTACCAAGCGGTTAAACTCGGGAAGCTCGTCAAGAAATAAAACACCGTTGTTAGCAAGAGAAACCTCGCCCGGCATAGGTATTTTACCGCCGCCTGCTAATGCAGGTGCTGACATTGTGTGGTGTGGGGAACGGAATGGGCGCGTGCTTATTAAAGAGGTATGCTCGTCTAAAAGCCCTGAAATAGAGTGTACCTTGGTCGTTTCAATTGACTCCTCAAAGGTCATTTCAGGCAAAATTGACGGTAGCCTTTTTGCAATCATAGATTTTCCCGTGCCGGGTGGGCCTATTAACAAAAGGTTGTGTCCGCCTGCGGCTGCAATTTCTGCCGCACGCTTAGCACCTCTTTGCCCTAAAACATCCTTAAAATCAGGGTAGGTCTGCTTTGCGGTTTCCAAGCATGGCTCATAGACTGTTGGTGTAAGTGGGCGTAAGCCGTTAAAATGGTCGATAATTTCAAGCACATTCTTAACACCGTAGATTTCCACATCTGAAACAACGCTTGCTTCCTTTGCATTTTCATAAGGCACAAATATCTTTTTTCTGCCTGCTTGCTTTGAAGCAAGAACCATACATAAAGCTCCGTTCACACGGCGGATATCGCCCGACAACGAAAGCTCACCGATAAAGGCGCAGTCCTTGGTTAAATGGGAGTTTTCAAGAATACCTGTGTTGCTCAAAATACTTATAAGGATAGCAAGGTCGAAGGAGGAGCCCTCCTTACGCTTGTCCGCAGGAGCTAAATTTACTATAATTTCCTTGTCAGGAAAGGGCAAACGGGAGTTTATGCAAGCCGCCTTGACTCTTTCCTTAGCTTCCTTTATTGCATTGTCAGGCAAGCCGACTATTTCAAAAACAGAGAGCTTTGTATCAGAATGACATTCTACCGTAACCTCATAGCTGTCAATCCCGAAAAGTCCCGCTGTGTAAGCATAACTAATCATAAAGAACTCCTTTTTAGGGTTATTAAGAAAATTTTACCACAAACGTATTTGCAATTCAACAATTTTGTGGTAAAATTATGGAAAAGATGCAAAAAGCCTTCTTCGCTTGGCTTGGGGTTTACGCTTACGCGGATGAGAAAGTAAGCCTTCCCCAGCGGGAGAAGGGGGACCACGATAGTGGTGGATGAGAAAGCAAGCCTTCTCCAGTGGGAGAAGGGGGACCGCGTTAGTGGTGGATGAGAAAGCAAGCCTTCTCCAGTGGGAGAAGGGGGACCACGATAGTGGTGGATGAGGTGTTTAATAATGATACCATACAACAAAAAATTAGTTAAGAACGCAAGAGAACTGCGAAAAAACATGACGCGGGAAGAAAAACATTTGTGGTACGATTTTTTGAAGAGGCTACCAATGAACGTAAGACGGCAACATAACATTGAAAATTTCATTGTCGATTTTTATATTGCTGAAAAGAAAATTGTAATTGAAGTTGATGGCATTCAACACACGTCCGCAGAGCACAGAATAGCAGACAAGGAAAGAGATGACGTACTTACCAAGTGGGGAATAAAAGTTCTCAGATATTCAAATGAAAACATTGGGAGAAATTTTACGGCTGTGGCAAAAGATATACTTGATAACTTGGAGATTGGCTTTGAGGATTTGAAACCGACTCCTCATCCGTCAACTTTGTTGACACCTTCTCCCACAGGAGAAGGCAAGGGTGGGATTTAGTAAATAGAATTATCTGCTTCAAAGGGTAAAACAAGAAGGAAAAAATCTTCTTCGATTGGCTTGGGGGTTACGCTTACGCGGATGAGAAAACAAGCCTTCTCCAGTGGGAGAAGGGGGACCACGATAGTGGTGGATGAGGTGTTAAACCATAAACACGAAAGGGAAAATATGAAAAAGAATTACACATTTAAATTGAAGCTTAACGAAGAAATGGCAAGAAAGCTTGCTTACGCATCTGAAAAAGAGGGCTTGTCAGTACAAAATATGCTTGTCCAATTGGTACGCCAAAAGGTACAGTATTTTGAAAGACTCAAAGGCAATATGCCAAAGCCCGCCTTGAACGAGCTTGATATGTCCGCCTTTGAAACGGAGGAAATATAAACCGATTTAAAAAACTCGCGTGTAAATCCGTTAGTTTTCTAAATTTATTTTAAAAAAGTCCGTTTTTTAGGTCGAAAATGGGCTTTTTTGTAAAACTTTTTTAATGAAAGTGACAAAATTATATAAAATTGTGACATAACTATTGAAAAATTTTTGTGGAAGTGTTAAAATAACAATGTGCGCGCAGTGGCGGACGTCATTTGTCACGCATGCAAAAAAGATTATTTAAAACTTGGAGGTTTTTATGATAACAAGAAAAAAGCAGTCAATGGACGGTAATACCGCCGCGGCTACTGTCAGCTATGCGTTTACAGAAGTTGCAGCGATTTACCCAATCACACCATCAAGTGTTATGGCTGAGCTTACAGACTCTTGGTCTGCAACAGGCTTGAAGAACATTTTTGGTGAAGAAGTAAAGGTTACTGAGATGCAGTCCGAAGCAGGTGCCGCTGGTACAGTTCACGGTTCTTTGGCAGCAGGTGCGCTCACAACAACCTACACAGCATCACAGGGTCTTCTTTTGATGATCCCAAATATGTACAAAATCG
>JAGANX010000026.1 GCA_017623975.1 Clostridia bacterium | reverse complement strand
GTGATGATGGTGGTGATGGTGGTGAGAATGACCCTCAGACTCCCTTTTCATAACGTATTTTAATGTTTGCTGAATTGCAATGAGCTTTGCAAGTGCGTAAATCCCAAGGGCAACGCCTGTAAAAATCTCAAAGTTTGAAATGTTGACCTGTGGAATAATATTAAGGAATTTACCAAGAAGCATGCCGCCGGTTAATACAAATGTTGTAACGAATAGGCAGGATGCGGTTAAAACGTACAGCTTGTGTCCTTTTCCCAAAAACTCAAAGCCTATTTCAGCCAAGAAGAAAAGAATTACCATTGCCTGATAAAATGTGTGTATGAGTCTGAATATATTTGTTGTTGGCAGAGCACCAAGACCCTCCCAAAAATATACAGCCAAAAGACCGAGAATGCACCAAATAACAGCGCAAATTGAGGTAATGGGCATTACCCATTTTGGAATAACGATTTTTTTGCGTTTGATTTTTTTAGGAATGATACCAACAACAAGATATGCAACAAACGGAATGGAAACGATAAGTCTAAGCGCTTTGAAAACAGGCCACTGCTCATCTAACTGAACGAATTGGATAAAGTTAAACAAGAAAAGGAAAAATACAAGACCTGCTGCTAAGAGTGAAGCAAATTTTAAAAAGCTGGAATTTTTCCTTATTCTTTTAATGTGCAGGCTTTTAATGCTGAATGCAAAAACAAAGCACACTGCATATGAAACAGCAAGAAAAGCGGCTGTGAAAATAGGAATAATGTTTTTAAAATCTATGCTTGCTGTGCTTGGAACATAGTAGTAAAGCAAGGTAAAAAGGGCAAATAATAGTCCAATGCAAGACAAAATTATTATTGGCGGAATGAATTTTTTAAATAAATTGTAAGTTTTTTCCATGTTAGATCCTTTCAAAGCTTGATGAATGTATATCGAATTGTGTAACTTATACATCTAACAGTTTAACATATATTGATAAGAAAATCAAGCAAAAAACGAAAATAGATTATTTTTTAATTTTTTCCTTTGATTATTATTGACTATTTCTCGGTTTTTTGGTACTATATAGATGTTGAAAACGTGATTATTTTTAATAAAGGAGAAGAATCGATGCTTGAACAGTTGAAAAAAGAGGTTTACGAGGCAAATATGATGCTCGTAAAATATAATTTGATAACGTTTACATGGGGAAATGTTAGCGGTATTGATAGGGAAAGCGGGCTTGTTGTAATTAAACCGTCAGGCGTAGAGTACGATGAACTAACACCTGATATGCTTCCTGTTGTTGACTTGAACGGTAATGTAGTGGAGGGTACCTTGAAGCCGTCCTCCGATACACCGACACATCTTGAAATGTATAAGGCTTATCCTGAAATTGGAGGCGTTACCCATACTCACTCCCCATGGGCAACGATTTATGCACAAGCGGGCAGAGGTATTACACCTTACGGCACCACCCATGCTGACTATTTTGGAACAACAATTCCGTGTACCCGCAAAATGACAGAGGCGGAAATCAAAGGGAAATATGAAAAGGAAACAGGCACGGTAATTCTTGAAGCGATTAAGGATATTGGCGCAGAGCAAATGCACGCTGCCCTTGTTCACTCCCACGGTCCGTTTACTTGGGGTAAGGATGCAAAATCATCGGTTGAGGCGGCGGTTGTTTTGGAGCAGGTTGCTATGATGTCCTATAACACTGAGCTTTTGATGCTTGGTACTAACGGAAAAACCGAAAGAATGCAGGAGGTTTTACTCCGCAAGCATTATGATAGAAAGCATGGACCTAATGCGTACTACGGACAAGGCAAGAAATAAAGAGAATAAGCGAATCTAAAAAAGAAAATTACAGGGCGGGGGCTTGCTCCCGTCTCTTTTTTTGAAATTTTAGAAGAAAAAATGTGAACTTTTTGTAAATTAAAGCCAAATGCATAAAGAAAATTTTCAAAAAGCTTGACAATTAATAAACCGCATATATAATAACCTATATATATAAAAGGAAGAAATTTTTCAAGTATGGAAATTGATGGATTTGTGCAATCTTACAAAATTTTGAGCAAAAAAGCCTTATTTTGCCTGCATAATTTTTGATTATTTGCGAAAATGGGGAATATCTTTGTACATAATGCACAAAATGCGGGTGAAAAATTCCCCTTATACAAGACTCAAAACGGTAAAATCGAAAAAAATTCTTGACAAACCTTTATATATATGTTAAAATACTCCTGCTTAGCGTGCGAAGAAGCGAGAGGTTGCCGTAAATGCTTAACTGCTATGGCGTTTGCGGGTAATTTTCGTGGAGCATGCCTGATTCACAAGGCAGCAAAATGCGGTTGAGTGTATCTTCCTGTCAGCCAAGATGCTGATTAGAGCACCGCTTGCATTTATCCGAACCTAAGAGTTGTGCGGTTCGGTTTTGTTAAGTGGGTGAAGGAAACACACGGGACGGTGTAAAAGCAAATAGTCCCCGTCAAATTTCTATTTAATAAGGAGGAAAGCAAAATGGCAGTAAGTGAAAAGATCAAAGTAAGAGTTAAGGGCTACGACCACAAGTTGGTTGACGCAGCTTCCGAAAAGATCGTAAACGTTGCGAAGGAAAACGGTGCACAGGTTTCCGGTCCAATTCCGCTACCAACAGAGAAGGAAATTATTACAATTCTCCGTGCGGTACACAAGTACAAGGACAGCCGTGAGCAGTTTGAACAACGCACACACAAAAGACTCATCGAAATCATCAAGCCAACAAAGAAGGTTGCTGATGCGTTGATGACTCTTGAACTTCCGGCCGGCGTTGATATTGAAGTTAAGCTTTAATTTAGAGTTAAGCTTTAATTCAATCCCAAAGGGAGCTAAGCCAAGCCTCACCGTACAGTAGTTGTGCAATAGTTACTCATTGTCACTTAAAAATCTATGATGACGGCAGGGTCATGTTGATGCGGTCGAAGGCTACGACCAAAATAAAGCATCAACCAATAACCTAAATTTAATGGAGGAAAGCAAAATGAAAAAGGGTATTATCGGTAAGAAGCTCGGCATGACACAGATCTTTGCTGACAACGGTGCAGTAATTCCTGTAACAGTTATCGAGGCCGGTCCTTGCGTAGTTTCACAATTGAAAACTACCGAAACAGACGGATACGAAGCTATCCAGGTTGGATTTGAAGACGTATCTGCAAAGCACGTAAACAAACCTGCGAAGGGTCACTTCGCAAAAGCAGGTGTAGAAGCAAAGAAGCACCTCAAAGAGTTCAGACTTGAAAACATTGCACAGTACAAGGTTGGCGATGTAATAGCAGCCGATACCTTCGCAGCAGGCGAAAAGGTCGACATTACAGGCATTACAAAGGGTCACGGTTACTCAGGTGCAGTTAAGAGATGGGGTCACCACATGCTTCAAGCAACCCACGGTACAGGTCCAATCCACAGACAGGTTGGTTCTATGGGTGCTAACTCAACACCTTCAAGAGTATTTAAGAATAAGAAGATGGCAGGTCAGTACGGTAACGAAAAGTTGACAGTACTTAACCTTGAAATTGTAAAAGTTGACGCAGAAAAGAACCTTATCGCAGTTAAGGGTGCCGTTCCGGGCGCTCGCGGCGGTATCGTAGTTATCCGCGACAGCGTAAAAGCATAATTAAGGAGGAATAAACGATGCCAAGTATTAATGTAGTTAATATGGCTGGTGCTAAGGTAAGTGAAATGACACTTTCCGATGTAGTATTCGGCGCAGAAGTAAACGAGGCTGTCCTCCACGCTGCTGTAAGAGCATACCTTCTCAATCAGAGACAGGGCACACAGTCAACACTCACAAGAAGTGAGGTTTCCGGTGGCGGTAGAAAGCCATGGAAGCAAAAGGGAACAGGTAGAGCAAGACAAGGTTCTACAAGATCACCACAATGGACACACGGTGGTATTGCTCTCGGTCCAAAGCCACGTTCCTACACAACAAAGCTTAACAAGAAGGTTAAGAGAATTGCTATGTTCAGCGCTTTGAGTGCTAAGGTAGCAAACAATGAAATGGTAGTAGTTGATGCAATTGTTGCAGAAACATACAAGACCAAGGTAATGGCAGACATGCTCAAAGCAGTAAACGCAGGCAGAAAGGCACTTGTTGTTCTTGACGGTCCTTGCGATACAGTTGTTAAGAGCCTTGCTAACATTGCAGGCGTTAAGATTGCATACACAAACACACTTAATGTATATGACATTCTTAACTGCAACACAATCGTATTCGCTAAGAGTGCGGTTGAAAAATTAGAGGAGGTTTATGCATAATGAAATTTGCTCAGGACATTATCCTCAAACCAGTAATTACTGAAAAGTCTATGGACGGTATCGAAGCAAAGAGATACACATTCCAGGTTGCTGTTGATGCAACAAAGCCAGAAATCGCAAAAGCGGTTGAAGAACTTTTTGGCGTTAAGGTTGCAAAGGTTAATACAATTAATATGAAGAAAAAACCAAAGAGAATGGGTTACCACTTCGGCTACACAGCTGAATGGAAGAAGGCTATCGTAACACTCGACGCTTCTTCTAAGGAAATCGAATTCTTTAACGGTTTGAACTAATTAGTGGGAGGTAAATTCAAATGGCAACAATGAAATATAAGCCCACCACACCTTCAAGAAGACATATGTCTGTTGCTTCTTTCGAGGAAGTAACAAAGTTTTCTCCTGAGAAGAGCCTCATTGAGGTTAAGAAAAAGCACTCAGGCCGTAACAGCTACGGTAAGATTACAGTTCGTCATCAGGGTGGCGGAAATAAGCAAAAATACAGAATTATCGACTTCAAGAGAGAAGACGGTAAGGCAACAGTTATCGGCGTAGAATACGACCCTAACAGAACCTCTTACATTGCTCTTCTTCAAAATGAAGAGGGCAAGAAGAGCTATGTTATCGCTCCATACGGCGTAACAGACGGAGATGTACTTTACTCCGGTGCTGACGCTGATATTAAGCCGGGTAACACACTTCCTATTGAAAATATTCCGGTAGGTACTATTATTCACAACATCGAGCTTTACCCGGGTAAGGGCGGTCAGCTTGTTCGTTCCGCAGGTGCTCAGGCACAGCTTATGGCTAAGGAAAACGGAATGGCTCAGGTAAGACTTCCATCCGGTGAAGTAAGACTTGT
>JAGANX010000025.1 GCA_017623975.1 Clostridia bacterium | reverse complement strand
CTGTCTGTCTGTCTGTCTGTCTGTCAAGGATTATCGCATTGTTTTTCATTTTTGTCAACCCTCTTTTTGTTAATTTTTGCACAAATTTATTTTATCACAATAGCACCAAAATGTCAAGTCTCAAAATATCTTTTGAATTTGCTTTTATTATATTTACATTTAAAATTCATTGTGGTAAAATAATATAGATAGACTTATTTGATTTTTTAGGAGGTTAATATGGGATTTGTACTTAAAAGCGAATATAAGCCAACAGGTGACCAGCCACAAGCTATTAAGACCTTGACCGATGGCATTTTGCGTGGTGAAAGAATGCAAACGCTGCTTGGCGTTACGGGTAGCGGCAAGACCTTTACAATGGCTAATGTTATTGCTAATATTAACCGTCCTACGATTATTTTTGAGCCAAATAAAACCTTGGCGGCACAGGTTTGCTCAGAAATGAAGGAGCTTTTTCCCAATTCCGCAGTTGAATATTTTGTTTCCTACTACGATTATTATCAGCCTGAGGCATATATACCCGGCAAGGATATGTATATCGAAAAGGATGCTATGGTAAATGACGAAATTGATAAGCTTCGCCATAGCGCCACCTCCGCCCTTTTTGAAAGGCGTGACGTGATTATCGTTGCCAGCGTTTCCTGCATTTATTCCCTTGGTGACCCACAGGAATACCAAAGCCTGCAAATCGGTCTTAGGGAAGGAATGGATATGTCCCGTGAGGATTTGGCAAGACAGCTAATTGCCCTAAACTATGAAAGAAATGATGTTAATTTTGTCCGTAACAAATTCAGAATGAGGGGGGACGTGGTTGAAATTTTCCCCGCTTCATCAAGTGACAAGGCTATCCGTGTTGAGTTTTTCTGTGATGAAATTGACCGCATTTCCGAAATTAACACCTTAACGGGTGAGATTTTGCGTAATATGTCCTACGCTGTTATTTTCCCTGCCAACCACTATGTTGTTTCAAGCGAAAAGCGTGAAGCGGCACTGCAAAAAATATATGACGAAATGGTGGAACGGGTTGAGTTTTTCAAAAGCAGAAACAAGCTTTTAGAAGCACAAAGAATAGAGGAACGAACAAAATACGACATTGAAATGCTCCGTGAAATCGGCTTTTGCTCAGGGGTTGAAAACTACTCCCGTGTGTTAAGCGGCAGAGCTCCCGGCTCAACCCCATACACCTTGCTTGACTATTTCCCAAAGGACTACGTTATGTTCATTGACGAAAGCCATGTTAGTGTACCGCAAATCAGAGGTATGAGTGGCGGAGATTTGGCAAGAAAAACTAACTTGATTGAATACGGCTTCCGTCTGCCCTCCGCATACGACAACCGTCCGCTTAACTTCCCCGAATTTTTGTCTAAGCTAAATCAAACGATTTTTGTATCTGCTACCCCCGGGGAGTATGAAAAGGAGAATTCCACAGTTGTTGCGGAGCAGCTTATACGCCCAACGGGTCTTGTTGACCCAAGTGTAGAAATCCGCCCGATTGCTACGCAAATTGATGATGTTGTCGGTGAAATTCGCCTGCGTATTGAGAAAAAGGAAAGGGTGCTTGTTACTACCCTTACTACCAAAATGGCAGAGGATTTAACGGACTTTTTAAAGGAAAACGATATCAAGGTTAAATACATTCATCACGAGGTTGATACCCTTGAACGAATGGAGATTATAAGAAGCCTGCGCTTAGGCGAATTTGACGTGCTTGTGGGCATTAATTTGCTAAGAGAGGGTCTTGACATTCCCGAGGTATCCTTAGTTGCTATTCTTGATGCAGATAAAGAAGGACTTTTCCGTTCAGAACGGTCACTTATACAGACAATTGGCCGTGCAGCCCGTAACGCAGAGGGTCACGTTATTATGTATGCTGACTCTGTAACAAGGTCTATGAAGGTGGCAATTGATGAAACAAACCGCCGCCGTGCTATACAGCAAAAATATAATGAAGAAAACGGAATCGTGCCCAAAACAATTATAAAGGGCGTATATGATGTGATTGACCTTGGCAAGAAGGAAGACAAGAAAAAGAAAAATAAGCTAAGCCCTGAGGAAAAGGAAAAGCTAATTGCGGAGCTTACCAAGGAAATGCGCAGTGCTTCCGCAAAGCTTGAATTTGAAAAGGCGGCTTACCTGCGTGACCAAATTAAGGAATTAAAGGGCAAAAAGTAATTTAAAGGTAAGACTGCTCTTGCCGTTATAAGCAGTGAAAGGAATAAAATGAAAAACCAAATAGAAATAAAGGGTGCAAGGGTGCATAACCTTAAAAATATAGATATTACAATACCAAGGGACAAGCTTGTTATTTTAACAGGTCTTTCAGGCTCAGGCAAAAGCTCCTTGGCTTTTGACACCATATATGCAGAGGGTCACAGGCGATTTGTGGAATCCCTCTCCTCCTACGCAAGACAGTTTTTAGGTCAGCTTGACAAGCCTGATGTGGATTCTATTGAAGGGCTCTCCCCTGCTATTTCCATTGACCAAAAGACAACCTCGAAAAATCCACGCTCCACCGTTGGTACGGTTACGGAGATTTATGACTATTTAAGGCTTTTATATGCCCGTCTCGGTACGGTGCACTGTCCCGTTTGCGGTAAGGAAATTAAGCAACAAAGCGTTGACCAAATAATTGATAAAATTTTGGAGCTGCCGGAGGGTGAACGCTTTATGGTGCTTTCTCCCGTTGTGCGCGGCAAAAAGGGTAGGCACGAAAAGGTGCTTGCAGATGCGAGGAAAAATGGCTATGTCCGCCTTCGCATTGACGGAACTATATATGATTTATCCGAGGATATTGAGCTTGAACTTACGAAAAAGCACAATATTGATATTGTAATAGACCGCCTTGTAATGAAGGAGGGCTTGCGACCAAGATTAAGCGACTCTGTTGAAAACGCCTTAAAGGCAAGTGAAGGTAAAATTAATATCCTCACAATGCCAAGAGAGGGTGAAGGTGTAGAATACGAGTTTTCCACAAATTACGCTTGTGAGGAGCACGGTATTAGCTTTGGCGAATTAGAGCCACGTTCCTTCTCCTTCAATAATCCGTTTGGCGCTTGCGAGCATTGTGCGGGAATTGGTGAATTGCGCCGCATTTCCCCCGAGAAAATTATACCCGACCCTAACCTTTCTTTATCGGAAGGCGCAATACAGGTAAACGGCTTTAAGTCTGTTGATGAGCAAAGCTGGACAGGTCCGCTTTTCAAGGCGGTTTGCGAGCATATTGGCGCATCCATTGATATTCCGATAAAAGACTTCACCAAGGAACAGTTAGATGCTATTTTGTACGGAACAGGCGACCACTACTACACCGTTGACCGTTATTTTGCAAAGCAAAAAAGAAGACAAACAACCAAGTTTGAGGGCGTTATACGCACAATTGAACAGCGTATGCAAATGATGGGGGACGAATACTATGACCAATTCATTGAAGAAACCCCTTGTCCCGTTTGCCACGGACAAAGACTGAATAAGCAGGCGTTGTCCGTTACCGTTGGAGGCAAAAACATTGACGAATTTTGCCGTCTTAGTGTAGTTGACGGTCTTGACTTTATAAACAGCCTTAAATTTACAGATAGCGAAATGCAAATCGCCAAGGAGATTTTAAAGGAAATCCGCGCTCGCTTAGGCTTTATGAAAAGCGTTGGACTTGAATACCTTACCCTTGCAAGAAAAAGCGCAACCCTTTCGGGCGGTGAGGCGCAAAGAATACGCTTGGCTACCCAAATCGGTTCTTCTCTTGTAGGAGTTTTATATATTCTTGACGAGCCAAGCATTGGGCTGCACCAAAGAGATAACTCCAAGCTTATCGGCACACTTAAAAAGCTTCGTGACGTAGGCAATACCGTTATCGTCGTTGAGCATGACGAGGAGACTATGCTTGAAAGTGACTATATCGTTGACATAGGCCCCGGGGCAGGTGTGCACGGTGGAGAAATTGTGGCGCAGGGTACTCCTGAGGAAATTATGGAAAACGAAAGCTCCATAACAGGCGCATATTTAAGCGGACGAAAATCAATTGAAATTCCCGCGCAAAGAAGAAAGGGTAACGGCAATTTCCTGCGTGTTTACGGTGCTAAGGAAAATAACCTTAAAAATATTGACGTTGAAATTCCACTTGGTTGCTTTGTTTGTGTAACAGGAGTTTCAGGCTCGGGCAAAAGCTCCCTTGTGAACAAGATAATTTTGCAATCTCTTGCAAAGAAATTGAACAGAGCCATAACATATCCCGGCAAGGTTGACAGAATTGAAGGCTATGAGCATCTTGACAAGGTTATTGCCATTGATCAATCTCCTATTGGCAGAACGCCCCGCTCTAACCCTGCCACATACACAGGACTTTTCACGGAAATTCGTGATTTATTTGCAAAAACCCCCGATGCTAAAATGCGTTCATTTACATCATCCCGTTTTTCCTTTAATGTAAAGGGCGGAAGATGCGAAAGCTGTGACGGTGACGGTGTTAAAAAGATAGAAATGCACTTTTTACCCGATGTATATGTTAAATGTGACGTGTGTAAGGGAAAAAGGTACAACCGTGATACCTTAGAGGTAAAGTTCAAGGGCAAAAACATTTCCGACGTTCTTGAAATGACTGCTGAGGAGGGGGCAAAATTCTTCTCCGAAATACCAAGCATATCAAAGAAGCTTCAAACGATTTGCGATGTTGGTCTTGGATATGTTAAAATCGGTCAATCCTCCACTACCCTCTCGGGCGGCGAGGCGCAAAGGGTTAAGCTTGCAACGGAGCTTTCAAAGCGTTCCACAGGCAAAACCATTTATATTCTTGATGAGCCTACAACAGGACTACACACTGATGATGTTAAAAAGCTCATCGGCGTTCTTCAAAGGCTCGTTGATGCTGGCAACTCCATTGTTGTTATTGAGCATAACTTAGACGTTATAAAAACAGCAGACCACATAATTGATTTAGGTCCCGAGGGCGGTGACGGCGGCGGAACAATAGTTGCCCAAGGCACTCCTGAGGAGGTTGCGCAAAACGAAAGGTCCTACACAGGCAAATATGTGAAAAAGGCATTAAACGGCTATAAAGATTAAAACTAAAAAACAGCAAGGTTCAACACGAACCTTGCTGTTTTTCATTATAAAATTATTCGCTATATCCCCATTCCACAGGGCGTTCCATTGGGTTCCATGCAAGGTTCCATTCAATGGGCTGCTCCTGTGCTTCACAGTAAATCATTGCCTTAGAGCATCCTGCAAATACGCCATATGCTATTCTTTCAACACTGCTTGGAATATAAACAGTTTCCATAAATGAACAGCTCTCAAATGCGCTTGAATCAATGGTTTTAACGCTATTTGCAACCGTTAAGCTTGTTATACCTCTGCAATATGCAAATGCCCTCTCCCCAATATATGTAAGGCTATTTGGCATTTCAATGCTTTGGATGCTTGCACAGCCTGTAAATGTATAATTGTTTATTCTTTCTACACCGTTTGGAATTACAAGGTTAGTTACAAGCTCACCGTTTAAGTACAGATTATCTCCGTAATAAAGAGGGTTCGCACCGTAGTTTACAATTTCTAAGCTGCACCATTTTTCCAAATCGGAAATATATACGTCTTTAATACCGCTGCATTGTCCAAATGCATCAGAGCCCATGCTTGTTAAATTATTGCCTATTGTTACCTCTGTAATATTCGTACATTGCAAAAATGCATTTTCGCTAATGCCTGTAACACCGTCAGAAATAACCACGCTTGTTATATTTTTGTTGTTAGCAAAAGCGTACCTGTAAATACCATAACTGTTTCCGTTAAAATCTGCGGGTAAAACCAGCTCTGCTTCGTTTCCTACATATCCGATAAGATAGTTTGCTCCGTCATTGCTGTAAAAAACAAACCCATCATCAGTTTGCTTTAAGTAGCTTTCTCCCCCCACTTGATAAATGTTAAGAGCATACTGTCCAACATAACCGTTATACCACTCATCAGGATATATTTCCAAGGAGGATAAATTGCATACCTCAACAAGCTTCCAGCATAGATAGAACGCACCGTCCTTAATTTGAGTAATGCCCTCGGGAATTGTTATAGACATTAAGCTGTCACAGCTTTGAAAAGCGTAGCTTTCAATAGCTGTAAGACCGCTGCCCAACCTTACGTCAACCAATCTGTCGCAATCACTAAACGCAGATTCAAGCATACTTGTAACGCTGTTTGGTATCACAATTCTTTCAAGGCTGTCACAGTTCATAAACGCCTTGTTTGTAATTGTTTTTACACCCTCGAAAATAGTAACTTCTTTTAATTTATCGCAGCTTGAAAATGCTTCAAGACCAATATTCTCAACACTGCTCGGTATTACAACACTTGTTAATTCATCACACTCTTTAAACGCATAGTCTCCGATTTTTGTAACACCGTCTTCAATTATCAGTTCTTCTACTCCTGACCACATAAATGCCCAGTTGCCTGTCCTAATACCACTTGGCAGCTTCACGCTTTTCAAACTTGTGCATCCTGCAAAGCCTTGGTTGTCTATGTAAGTCAAGGTGCTTGGCAAATCTGCCTTTTCCAAGGCGCCTGAATTATAAAATGCAGAGTTTCCAATCGCTTCCAAGCCCTCATTCAAGGTAACACTTTTTAATTTAGCACATTCGGAAAATGCAAGATTTCCTATACTTTTTATGTTTTTGCCAAGAGTTACAGTTTCGATAAAGTTAACCTGAAAGAAAGCGTATTCTCCTATTTCTTCAACAGGCAAGCCCTCATACAAACTCGGAATATAAATATCCTTATCGGTGCAATCTCCGACGCTTGTAAGGATATAGTATGTTTCGTCATCACTTAACCTGTACCAAAGTCCTTGGCTAACAGGCATATCCGCACCGCAAACTGTACATTTGTCATCTACAAAGCTGTGAGCAACAGTGTCAATTTCTTCACTCACCGTATCGCCGCAAGCATTACATTTTTGTTGGCGTATGCCATTTTGCGTACAGGTTGGCTCTTTTGTGACTACCCAATCCCCATACTTATGCTCACAGGGCTTACCGCTGTCTGTACCTCCACCGTCATTTGTTGAACTATTGTCAGCTTGTCCTCCACCGTCATTTGTTGAACTATTGTCAGCTTTTCCTTCATCGTCCTTTTTGGAGCTTTCCTCTGTTTTGTCCTTGTCATCATCTGTATTACCGCAGGAGGTAAACACAAGACACAGGGTCAAGCACAGAGCAAGCAAAATAGCTAATGCTTTAAATTTTTTCATTTTAATTCCCCTCAAACGAATTATTTTATAACCCAATTTTACCACAATATTATCTGACTGTCAACAAAAAAGAACCGCTTGCGCAGTTCTTTTTTGCAAAATCTATATTATTAAATTTTTTATCCCTTCCACAGTGTCTGCGCCAAGGTCATTTTGCTCCTTTAATTTAGCCATCGTTATGTGATATTTTTTTGCTATTTCCCAAAGGGTGTCCCCTTCCTTTGGAAAATAAACCCGCACACAGCCTGCATCCCTTTTAATTTCTTCATCCTTTTTAAGGACAGATGTATCAAGCACCTGTATTCTGTTTTTCTCTATTACGGACATGGCAAGATATATTTCACCGTTTACCTGTATTTTGTCCCCGTCTATTCGCGCCTCCACTCCGCTTGCGCAAATATCACACCGCAAAAGCGGGTCTTGTACATTTCCTACCTCGCAGGCGTATTTAAAGGGTACCTCGTAGCTTTCACTCATATACTCTTTGTTTTCGTTTTCCTTCGGCTCATTTTCACCGATTATTGCTAAATTCAGTTTGCCGCTTACGGTAGCGCGACCGCCCTTGACCTCTGCTTTTTCAGCCACCGGGTCCCACATAACGTCTATTATTTTCGCCATATCCTTGTTTTTTCTTTTTACGCCCTCGCTAATTGTAAAGGAGCAGTTTTGCGCCTTTATACCCTTATACGCTTCAATTGTCTTATAGCTTTCCTCTGTTTCGTACTGTGTTGAATAGCAGTCCCTTGTAAGCGTATTTTCTGTGTTTCTTAAAACCTCGCCCTCTAATTCGCAACTCAAATCAAAGAAAAGCTGACCTGCTTCATCATTTTGCTCATTGGAAATTGCAAGGCTAACACATCTTGCACTGACCCTTGCCATATCTCCCTGACCGGCTCCCTCTGCCTCTATTTCCTCAGCTAAGGGTAATGACTTTGTTAACACAACTTTTTCTGCACCTGCTTCACAAATACATTTAATTTTTACGTCCCCCCGTACGGATACTGTGTTATTCTGCACCCTTACATCGTTTATAACCGCTGCTGCATCACACCAAAGGGGGCGTGGGCTTTGCTCGCCCTGTGTGTCTATTTTATCGCTAAATTTTACTCCACCGAGGCTGATTGGCTTAATGCTGACTGATTTTATCCCTTGGATGCTTCTTTCAATAAAAAGCTCGTCAGCCGTGCTTTTGTTTTCTATTTTTTCTGTTTCAGAGGTGCTTTCCCAGCCCTGTATTCTGCTTTTCATTCTTGTTTTTACAGTTATTTTTCTCGGGGCATTTACTCTTGGGGTAACAGCGTCAACCACCGTGTCTATGAATACCGTTGTGGGACGGCTTATAAGCGTTGCCTGTGCCTCATAGCTGCTTGTAAGCGGTAAGGAGCAAAGCGTACCCTCGTCATCCGTATAAATCAGCAAATAAGTAACAGTGCCTCCATACTCCAAGCTTGAATTTGCCCCATCATCACCTATATATTTGCTCTCGGGCAATACCCCCACCTTGGTGTGCAAAAGCTTTCTTATTTCGGGCACGTAATCGGGCAAGGAAAACTCCTCGCTTGTGTCGTGAGTAATTACCGTGTCGGTGGTTAGCTTTAAAAGCTCTGCCCCTTTCCCGTTTTCCGCATTTAAATTAAATTCCGCCATTTCTAACTCCTTCAACATATTTATCGTTAGTAAAGGATATGCAAGTTCCTTTTTTAATATGCCACTTGACAAAAATTAATATAAGTGCTATTATATTATATATTTTAATTTTATTTGGAGGCTAAAAATGATTGATATAAAGTTTTTGCGCGAAAATCCCGATATTGTTAAGGAAAATATTAAGAAAAAATTTCAAGACTCTAAGCTTTCATTGGTTGACGAGGTTATAAAGCTTGATGAGGAATACCGTGCCTTTAAGCAAGAGGCAGACAGTCTCCGTGGAGGAAGAAACAAGCTTTCTAAGGAAATCGGCATGCTAATGGCGCAGGGTAAGCGTGATGAGGCAGAGGCTGTTAAAAAGCAGGTTGCCGCTAATGCACAGCGATTGGCTGAGCTTGAAGTGCTTGAGGGCGAATATGCGGAAAAAATTAAAAACATTATGATGCGTATTCCTAATATTATCGATCCGTCAGTTCCTATCGGTAAAGACGATAGCGAAAATGTTGAGGTTCAAAAGTACGGTGAGCCTGTTGTCCCCGACTTTGAAATTCCGTACCATGCTGAAATAATGGAAGCGTTAAACGGTCTTGACCTTGACAGTGCAAGAAAGGTTGCTGGTAATGGCTTTTACTATTTAATGGGCGACATCGCACGTCTTCACTCTGCTATTATTTCCTATGCCCGCGATTTTATGATCGACCGTGGCTTTACTTACTGCATCCCTCCCTTTATGATTAGAAGCGAGGTTGTAACAGGCGTTATGTCCTTTGCTAAAATGGATGCTATGATGTACAAAATAGAGGGCGAGGACCTTTACTTAATCGGTACAAGTGAGCACTCTATGATTGGTAAATTTATTGACACTATTATCCCTGAGGGCGAGCTTCCATATACACTAACCTCATACTCTCCTTGCTTCCGTAAGGAAAAGGGTGCGCACGGTATTGAGGAGCGCGGTGTTTACAGAATTCACCAATTTGAAAAGCAGGAAATGATTGTTGTGTGTAAGCCTGAGGAAAGCCCCGTTTGGTTTGACAAGCTTTGGCAAAACACCGTTGACCTGTTTAGAACTCTTGATATCCCTGTAAGAACACTTGAATGCTGCTCAGGTGACTTGGCAGACTTAAAGGTTAAGAGCATTGACGTTGAAGCATGGTCACCAAGACAAAAGAAATATTTCGAGGTTGGCTCCTGCTCTAACCTTGGTGATGCACAGGCAAGACGCTTGAAGATTAGAGTAAACGGTAAGGACGGTAAGTACTTTGCCCACACTCTCAATAACACAGTTGTTGCTCCGCCAAGAATGCTTATTGCTTTCCTTGAAAACAATATGAACGCTGACGGCTCTATCAACATTCCAAAGGCACTTCAACCGTATATGGGTGGTAAAGAAAAAATCACAAAATAATATTACCTTCAAAGCCCCTTCTCTTTTGAGAGGGGTTTTGCTATGTTGACAAAAACCGTATAATATGATAAAATAATATAGAATAATCTTTATGTGAGGGCTATATGAAAAAGACTTATAAGGACGGCGGCGTTTACGAGGGCGAGGGTACTCTTTTTACCAAAAAGCGCCACGGAAAAGGCAAAATGACTTACCCAAACGGTGAAATATACGAGGGCGAATGGGTAGATGACGTGCGCTCGGGTAAAGGCGAGCTATATCGTATGAAGCTTTTTAGTAAGGTGTACTCTTACACAGGAACCTGGAAGGATGATAAGCTAACAGGTCAGGGTACGTTTATTGACGGCTCTATTACATATAACGGTGAATTTTTGAACGGTGTATATCACGGAAAAGGTACGCTTATCAAAAAGCTTCTTAATTCTACCACTGCATATTACACCTATACAGGAGATTTTATTGCAGGTCTTAGGCACGGAAACGGTACGGAAAAATGTGCAGAATATACCTACACAGGTGCTTATGCCAAAGGTGTTTTTCACGGTAAGGGAAAAAAGGTATTAGCAAATAAGGACTACTATGACGGTACCTTTGTAGTGGGTGCTTTTAGCAATGGCAAGGTTAGAATAACCGAGCAAACAGGTGATGTTTACGAGGGCTCGTATAAAAACTACCGTTACGAAGGCGCAGGTAAGCTCATCATGGCTGACGGTACGGTGTATTCAGGTCACTTTAAAAACGGGCAGCTACACGGCTCTATTACTGTGACTAAGCCTGACGGTACTAAGTACAAGGAAACATATAAAGACGGTAATTTGGTAGAGTCCCAGCAACCGAGCAAGCCCCAAGTTGAAGCCAAAAAACAAGAGGTTAGCGAAGAAAAAGCGACCAAGAAGACTACCAAAAAAGAAGCGGTTAAAAAGGAAGCTGTAAAAAAAGAAACAGCTACTAAAAAAGAACCCGAAAAGAAAGATACCGCTAAAAAAGAAACAGCAAAGAAAGAAACCACTAAAAAGGAAACGGCAAAGAAAGAAGCCGCTAAAAAGGAAACGGTAAAGAAAGAAGCCACTAAAAAAGAAACAACAGTTAAAAATGACACTGCTGTTCAAGAGGCTTCACAGATAAAAGCGGAATCCTCCGAGTTTACAAGCATAGAATTTGAGCTTTTATCAAAGGATGCAAACGCTTCTGCTCTGCTTTCCGACAAGGCGGCTGCCTCAGCCCGCACAATCCAAGCAAGGTGCCAACAAAAGCATAAGAATATGCTATATGACCACTCCTTTAATTCCAAGCCCGTTGAAAAAATATATAAATCAAGTGCTATGGATTACGACACATACAAGGGAGAAAAATTTCTCGGCAAATACAGCGGTTACGGCATATACACCTGGTCAAGCGGAAACAAATATGAGGGTGAGTTTAAAGATAATAACTGCCACGGTATAGGTACTATGACTTGGTCAAATGGGGACAAGTATGAGGGTGAGTTTGTAGATGATGAGCCATCAGGTCTTGGCGTTATCACATACGCAAATGGTGACAGGTACGAGGGTAATTATAAGGACAAAAACTTAAACGGCAGAGGCGTATATATTTACAAAAACGGTAAACAGGAAAAGGGAACCTTTGTAAACGGTAGCCTTTTTGGAAAGGGTGTTATCTTATACGCAAACGGCGACATATATACAGGAGATATTAAGGATAGCGATTGCCACGGAAAAGGCATATATGTATGGAATAAAAATACCGAGTGGAGCAAGGATAGATACGAGGGTGACTGGATTAGCGGCAACCGCACAGGTAAAGGCGTATATATCTATGCAAACGGTAACACCTACAGCGGTGATTTTGTAAACAACGAAAAGCACGGACACGGTGTTTTCACTTGGGCTGACGGTGACACCTATACAGGTGATTTTGCAAATAACGATAAGCACGGACACGGTGTTATGACCTGGGCTAACGGTGACACCTATACAGGTGAATACAAAAATGATATGAGGTCAGGCAAAGGCACCTACGTTTGGAGCAAGAACACAAAGTGGAGTGGAGATATCTACGAGGGTGAGTGGAAGGACAACGAATTACACGGCAAGGGCAAATACACACATGCTAATGGAAAAATAGATGAAGGAACCTATAAAAACGGAAAGCTCAACGGTAAAGGAAAAACCACCTATCCAAACGGAGATATATACAAGGGTAGCTATGTAAACGGCGAGCTGACCGGAAAAGGAACATATACCTTTGCTGACGGTGTTGTTGACGAAGGAACCTTTGAAAACGGAAGGCTTGTTGGAATCGGCACCCGTAAATATCCAAGCGGAAATGTTTACACAGGCGAATATACTGACGATAAGCCAACAGGCAAGGGTACGCTTTTCTTCCCTAACGGTGACAAAATTGAGGGTGAATTTGTTAGCGGAACTCCACAAGGAGCTGTAACGTATATCTACGCAGACGGGAAAACGGAGTTTAGAAAATACGAAAACGGAAAGCTCATTACCGAAGCGGATAATGGGGATACAAAAGCCGATAATGCAAAAAAGGAAGAACCAAATAAAAAGGAACCGCCAAAAGACGAAAAGACCGCAAAATCCTCAAAAAGCGACGTTACATTTGCTGACGTTGCCGGGCTAAACGATGTTAAGGAGCAAATAATTACTAATGTCATTGAGCCTATAAAGGACCCTGAATTTGCAAAGGCATTTGGAATAAAGCCGGGTGGAAAGATACTTCTCTACGGTCCTCCCGGTACAGGTAAAACCTTTATTGCAAGGGCGATTGCAGGAGAGATAGATGCAGAGTTCTACCCTGTCAACTGCCAAGATCTTAACTCAAAATGGGTTGGAGAGGGCACGGAGCTTTTAAACAACCTGTTCAAGGAGGCACGCAAAAACGAAAGAGCCATTATCTTCTTTGACGAATTTGACTCTATGGCATATAAGCGTGATACAGGCAATTCAAGCGCAGGGGTTGAAATGGCGCGCTTTGTTGCAACCTTCCTTACTAACATTGACGGATTCAAGTCAGATGATGACAACAAAATGCTCCTTTTAATAGCGGCAACCAACCGCCCGTGGGCAATTGATTCCGCAATGCTTCGCGGAGGACGCTTTGACACACAAATATATGTTGGAGTACCTGACCAAGAAGCAAGGGAGTTTATGGTAAATAAGTCCCTTGGCAGCACTCCACTTGAAAGTGATGTTGACTTAAAGGAGCTTGCAGCTTCATTAGAGGGCTTTGGCGGTGGTGATATCGTTTCCATTTGTTATAAAATTCGCTTGGAGGCTTACAAAAAATCCATCAAGCTGGGAAAGATACAAAAGATTTCCAAAGAGGATTGCCAAGCCGCTATGAAAACCGTACAAAATCACATTACTGCTGAGGAATTGGCAAGATTTGAAGCATACAGAAACGGACAAATTAATTAAAAAAGAGGTATAACCATGGATTATAAAATGAATATTGCAGGGCTTGAACGCGCCTTGCCTCTTTGCAAGGTAAATGACCAACTTTACATTGGTGCATTTGTTATTTTTGGCGACCCGGAATTAACAACTGCGTGCGCAAAGGCACTCCTTGAAAAAGCACCCGAATACGATTATCTTATAACTGCCGAGGCGAAAAGCATCCCTCTCATTCACGAAATGGCAAGGCTAAACGGTAATCAAAGATATATTCTTGCAAGAAAATATCCAAAGCTCTATATGCAGGATATTTTAACCGCAAAGGTACGCTCCATCACCACTGACAAGGTGCAAACGCTTTACCTTGACGGTAATGAAGCAAAGCTTATGAAGGGTAAGAAAATCTTAATTGTGGATGACGTTATTTCCACAGGCGAGTCATTGCGCGCTATCGAAGAGCTTGTTAATTTAGCAGGCGGAAATATCGTTGGCAAAATGTGTATCTTAGCTGAGGGTGATGCTATTAGCCGTCCTGATATTACCTATCTTGAAAAGCTTCCGCTGTTCAACTCGGACGGAACCGTTAAAGCATAATGGAGCAAAACAAAATCAACTACAAAAAAGGGGTAAAATTCTATCGCTTAGACAGACGGCCAAGGAAAACACTATGGATTCTTAATTGGCTTATGCACTTTTTAAGCTCCCTTTTGATGAAAAGAAAAACCAAAATCGAAAAAATCGGTATGGAAAAGGTTAAGGACATTCCTTATGTCCTTTTATCCAACCACCACGACTTTGCCGATTTTGAGGTAAACTGCTTGGCAACCTATCCAAGGCGTGTTAACAATATCGCCACACTTGAACAGCACTATAAAAGGGCGTGGCTATTGCGCCTTTGCGGTTTAATTCCAAAACGGAAGTTTACAACCGACCCAAATTTAATAAACCAGTGTGAAATTGTTTTAAACGAGTTCAAGGCTATTTTGTCAATTTATCCCGAGGCAAGATATTCTCCTATTGGTACAACAGCTATCATTCCCGATTCTTACGGCTCTTTAATTAAAAAATTAGGACACCCTGTATGCGTGCTTTTGCACAGAGGAAACTATTTACGCTCCCCTGTGTGGAATTGGCGTAAAAAGCGCAAGGTTAAAACCTTTTCCACAATGAAATTCATTTTATCAAAGGAAGACGTAGAGCAAAAAAGCGCTGATGAAATTATAGAGATTGTTCGAAAAGAGCTTGAATACGATGAATACAGGTATCAAAAGGATAACAACATTATAATTGACGAGCCATACAGAGCCGAAGGACTTCACCACGTTCTTTACAAATGCCCCGGCTGTAAGGGCGAGAATATGACAAGCTTTGGCTCCACGCTAAAATGCCCCGATTGCCAAAAGGAATGGGAAATGACCACCCTTGGTGAGCTTGTTGCAAAAAACGGAGAAACAGAGTTTTCCCATATTCCCTCTTGGTTTGAATGGGAAAGGAAATGCGTGCGTGAGGAAATCGAAAGCGGTACTTATTCCTATAAGGGAGAGGTTGAGGTTCACTCCCTCCCCAACACAAATAAGTTTATTCCCTTAGGCAATGCTATTTTGCGCCACGAGCCAAAAAGCGGCTTTACAATTGAGGGACATTATAACGGTGAGGATTACAAAATCTCTCGTCCCGTGGCAGGAATGTATGGTGTGCATATAGAGTTTGACTATAATCATATTCATCCTCTGCCCTGCGTTCATATTTCCCTTTTAAATGATTCCTTTGTATGCTTTCCTGACAAGAACAAAAATGTAGTTATGAAGCTTCTTTTTGCCACCGAGGAGCTATACAAGGTTGAAATGGCAGAGCGTGAAGCAAAAAGAGCCCAACGCCGTTTAAACGCCGAATAAAAAACAAGCGGATTTTCAGTCCGCTTGTTCTGTTTTTATTACGGTCTTAATCCCATGCCGCCCTCTAAGGTTACGGTTTCTCCGTTCATAAACTTAAAATCAGGAGATGCAAGCTGTACACACACCCTGCCAATTTCTGTTTCAGGGTCACCAAAGTGTCCCGCAGGTGGCATTTTAACATTTGCCTTAAATGCATCGGGATATGCTTTTTCAAAGTTTTCAAGCTGGGCAGTCCAAGCAAGTGGGCAAACTATATTTGTGTTAATTCCGTCCCTTGCCCACTCTGTTGCCGCCACTCTTGAAAGACCTCTTATGCCTTCCTTTGCCGCAGCATAAGAGCATTGTCCGTAATTTCCAAAAAGTCCTGCGCCGGAAGCAAAGTTAATAATAGAGCCCTGTGTCTCCTTTAAATAAGGATAGCACGCCTTCATATAATAAAATGTAGCATAAAGACCTGAATACATAGCTAAATTAAACTGCTCTGTCGTGTGGTCTTGAATAGTAACGCCTGAGGCAGAGGCTTGTGCATTATTAATAAGCACGTCTATTCTGCCAAATTCACTGTATGCCCTGTCAACTACCGACTTGGCAATGCTTTCGTTATCCTGTCCCTCGGAAATATCCGCCTGCAAAGCAAGAACTTTAATGCCATATAATTTTTCAAGCTCCTCCTTGGCTTTTTCAAGCTTTTGCACATTTCTGCCTGTAATGACCAAATTGCAGCCCTCCTTTGCATAAGCGGTAGCTATACCGTAGCCAATAGAGCCGCATCTGCCGTCTGATAGTACAGCATAGCCTGCACCTGTTATAATTGCGGTTTTACCCTTCAAAAAGCTCATTTTCAATTCTCCTTTTCATTTTTTATCCTTGTTAAATATAGTATAGCACACATTTTTCTCCTTGTAAACAACGAAAATTACAGCATACGAAAATATTATAAAATATTTAAAATTTATACTTGACAAGCGAAAGGAAATGTGATACAATACATAAGCATATTGGGATGTAGCCAAGCGGTAAGGCACCAGACTTTGACTCTGGCATTTCGATGGTTCGAACCCATCCATCCCAGCCAAGTTGAACCTAATTTGAACCACTCGGTTTGAATTAGGTTTTTCTCTTTTTATTGACTAAATGCTTTTGTGGTATAACGGATTTTAAACAGGGTTTTTGCCCTGTTTTTTCTTTGCTTAAGTGTTTGCTTGAATGTGATAAAAGTCCTTTGAAAGTTGCTTTTATGCCGTGAAAGACGGTTGACAAGAGTGGGGAGTGTGGTAGGCTATTTCAGCCGAAAGGCAAACGAAACCCCTCGGGGTTGATGTCTTGGCTCTTTTACGCCTTACATCCACACTCCCGAGAGGCTCTTGTCAATTGTACCATGGAATAAATGCAACTTTTATTCCTTTCAAATATACATTTCTATTTTGTATCCGAAATCATTTGTATTAGAAAAGCAAAAGCCCTGACTCTTGTCAGGACTTATACTACTATTTGGGGTGTTGAAATAAATCTTTAATGTATCATCATACATTTCAATCTCTTTTATTAGTATTGATACAAATGCTTTAGCTTCTAATTTAAGAGTTTCCTTAAAGTATTCTCTAATATCGCTTTCTGTAAGTGCTATTTCTACTTTTGCATTTTCAATAAGAAGCTCTTTTTCTATATCCTCTAATTTGCTTTCAAGCTCGTGCAATCTTTTGTTAGTGGTATTTGAAATTATACCGTTTTCAATTGCTTTCATAATATTTTCAAGGGATTTTTCAATTTGCTTCTTTTCACTTAAAAGCATTGATAATACAGCATTTTCTCTTGAATTACTTTCTTGTGCTTTCAATATGCCATCAACAATTATATTCATAATTTCAGGCTTGTTCAACTCTGTTTCCAATATTGTAAGTATGAGTGTTTCAAACTCGTTTTTCTTTACAATTGATTTTGTACAGCCATTAGCTCTTTTTCTGCCAAAGCATTTATAGTAATGACAGGTTTTGCCAGACCTTGCTGTGCCTGTTTCGGCTGTAACTGTACTACCACAGTAGCCACATTTTAATTTATGACGGAGTAAATAGTCAATCTTTTCACTTTTTGTTCCGTATTTGTTTGCTACGATTTTCTTATGCACTCTATCAAATATATTTTGTGGTACAATTCTTGGGTACATATCGGTAAATACTTCATTTTTAAATCTGTATATACCTGAGTATTTTTCGTTTTTAAGCATATTGTAAACGGTGTTTCTTAGAAATTCCTTGCCTTTGTAATATACACCTCTTTCTGTTAAAACCTTGATTATATCTTTTACAGCAACATCGTATGAATATTGCTCATAAATGTATCGTACAATTTCGGCTTCTTCTTCATTTATGACTACCTTTTTATTTACAATTTTGTAGCCATAAAGCAAGTTGCCACCTGTAAAATTGCCTTTTAATCTTGTTTCATTCATGCCTCTTTTTACTTTTTGTGAAAGCTCAGCAGAATAATACTCGGCATATCCTTCAAACATTGATTCCATAATGATAGCTTCAGGTGTATCAGGTAAATATTCTGTTGCAGACCTTAGCTTAACACCATTATCTTTCAATGTTTTCTTATGAATGGCTGTTTCATATTTGTTTCTTGAAAATCTGTCAAATTTGTAAACTAATACATAGTCCCAATTTCCGTTTGAACTGTCCTTTAGCATTTGCTGAAATGCAGGGCGATTGTCATTTGTTCCTGTCATTGCTCTGTCAATATACGTATTAACTATTACTATGTTGTTGCTTTTAGCATAGTCAGTACATACTCTGAGCTGACCTTCAATTGATTGCTCAGTTTGGTTTTCACTTGAATAACGAGCATAAATTACAGCTGTTTTCAACTGATTTGATTGTGATTGATAGCTTTGTTTCATTTTGATTTCTCCTTTAATTAAATTTTTTAATTTGTCTTTCGACAGGAAAAACCAAAAACGGAATTGACAGAGATGTCAACGGGTCCCAAAAAATATTTTGCTCAAATGCCTATTATTTGATAGTCAAATCAAAATATTTTTCCCTTGACAGAAATGGCAATTTCGTTTACACCCACCGGGCGAAAGACAAATTAACACATAGTTTGTTAAGCATAAGCTTTAACCTCATTTCTTTGATTTTTTTATTAGCTCCGTTATTCTTTCTAACAGAGTTAAATATAGCTGACTTTCATTTTTCAAAAGCTCGGCTATGTTTTCTTGCCCAATAGCATCAACTTTAATTTCATTGTTCAATTTTGCACTCCTTTCTAAAAATTCT
>JAGANX010000024.1 GCA_017623975.1 Clostridia bacterium | reverse complement strand
CAAGCAGTTTCAAATGAGAAAATAGGTTGGTTTACAAGGCAAAAAAGTGTAGGCAATTAAAGAATTGTCAAGCTTTTTTAACACAGTAAGGCAAGCTATTTTCCATTTCAAACCAAACGGGTTCGATTCCCGTAAGGCTACGGGAATTGTTGAGCCACACTTTATTTCACAAATAGTGTAATTATATTTTGAAGAAGAATTTTCACAGAAATATACATCAACAGTATCGTTTGCTTTTAACGATTTGAGTGCTGTTTTGTTTGTGCGCATTGCAGTTATAACTGATATTTCAAAGGGATCTTCATACTCTTGAAAGTAAATTTCGTAAAATTCACCTCTAACATGCGCAACCTTGTACTCCTTAAATGTAAGCTGAGAGTATGTTAATTCACTATAATCCACATCAAACCAAAAATAACAGTATATGCAAAACAATAGAAGAGCAATAGATAATAACAAACCAAGTATAGTTACAACCAAGGAAAAAATTTTGTCAAACATAACTCCTCCGTATTGAAACAAGTTATCTTTATTTCATTATATCATATAAAGTAAAATCTGTCAAATTAACCTGCTAAGGCAGAGTGATATTTTTACCTTGTAAAAGTGATGTTGTTCGCAAGGCTCACAGTGATATTCTATTTGCTCTTGTAACCTTAAACTGCCGAAGGCAATATCACTATGAAATAATATCACTGCAAAGCAATAGAACTTGCAAAGCAAATAGAACTGAAAAACCTCAACCGAGTTCGGTTGAGGTTTTTCTTGGCGCGCCCCGGGAGATTCGAACTCTCGACCTACCGGTTCGTAGCCGGGCACTCTATCCGCTGAGCTAGGGGCGCAACTTTTGTTAGCGTTAAATATAATAACATAATCTTTTTAAAATGTCAAGTCTTTTTTGAAATTTGTTTGTGGGAGATTTTTCGCTGATAGGCGATGCCTTGACTTTTGCGGTGGTGGGTAGTATAATAAAGATGTAAAAACTAACTTTTGGGGGTTAAAATGAAAAAACTGATAGCGGTTTTATTATTGGCGCTTTTCACCTTTGTTTTCTTTGCCTGCGGTGACAAGGAAACGGTGGGAAATGGAAACAATAAGGAGCAAGAAAATGTAGAGCAGGACGGAAACAAGGACGGTTCTGCCAATACAGAAAATACAGGGAAAAAAGAAACGGTAAAAATTTCCTTTGATTTAAACGGACGGGGCGCTACCGTTAACGGTAATGTGCAAGTGGAAATTGAAAAGGGCACTGCACTGCAAGGTAGCAACATGCCAAGGGTAAGCAGGGACGGATATGATTTTGACGGCTGGGCATACGACACAAACGGGGACAGCGCATGGAGTGAAGGCGATTGCTTTTACGTTGACACGGTTTTGTATGCGGCTTGGATACCAACGCAAAGCGGCGGAAGCAGCGGAAACAACGGCGGGAACACGGACAGTGGCAGCGCTGACAATATAATTACTGACGGTGTAACGGTTGAATTTAACACAGGAACGGGCTATTTTACCGACACGTCCCTTTACGAAACGGTAATCAAGAAAGGCGGCAGGCTCGGCTCACTTCCTACACCTGTACACGATAATGAGGCTATGCTGTTTGAGGGCTGGTACAAGGATGAAGATTGCACAACTCCTGTTTCCTTGTCCGACAAATATAATGAAAATGCAATGCTTTATGCACACTGGGTTGAGCAAACGATGTGTTCAGACGGGACCTTTAACCACTTTTATTCAAGCGGCTGGGACGTTGACCAAAAAGCAACCTGTGATAAGGCAGGCACTTATGCCCGCTACTGCGAATATTGTAACGACAAGCAGGTTAAAAACGGTGACCCGGCTCTTGGACACCAATACGGTCAATGGGAAGAAACCTTTATGGCAAGGGAACGCAAGTGCCAAAGGCTTGGCTGCGGTGAGAGTGAGATTGTTAATTTTGAAAATCTGACAGTTAGCCTCCTTGGTAACAGACCCGCATCTCAAATCGTGGGCACAACGGATAAATTCTATTCTGCCGCTCCGTTTACAAATTTGATAAACGGAAGATGGGACGAGGGCTACGGAGAGCATGTTAGTCCAAATGGCAAGGGCTCTGTTTATATTCAGTTTAATTTGGTTACTCCCACAGCTCTTGACAGAATTTACTTTAAGGCCACCGGCTCGGTTTCTGTAACCATTTACGTTCAGTATGAAGGGGATACGGATTGGTCCATTGTGGGTATTTGCGGTAGCTCCTCCGAAAAGGAAAATGCCCCATTTGTTACAGTTGACGGAACGAAAAATATAGCATCAATTAAATTCGTTGAGGACAGCCCACAAAACGGTGCGGCTATTTGGCAAGAGGTTGCCTTTGTAAGGGTTGTAGAGGAATAAAGATTAACAAAAAAGAGGATGACACATTAAGGCTATCTTAAAATAAGGGGCGACACATTAACAATAAAAAACAGGAATTTCAAAAAATTCCTGTTTTTTCGTATTTTGGTGAATTATACTATCAAGTGCAACAGTAATAAAAAATGGAAGTTCATACGAAACTATGGTACAATTAAGGTAACCACACACAAAAAAGTACACAAGGAGAATCGTATGAACTACAAACATTTTACCATAGAAGAGCGCT
>JAGANX010000023.1 GCA_017623975.1 Clostridia bacterium | reverse complement strand
TACTGTTCCGGATAAGTTTTACTAACTCTTATATACATTTCTCGATAAATAGTATATCCGTCATCCGTGTCATACTCTTCTATATTGTCTATCAAAAATAAGCCAAAAAATCAAGTTTTTCATGGCAATTTTTAGTATTAAAAGATTCTTTAGTAAGTTTTACTGTTCCGGATAAGTTTTACTAACTCTTATATACATTTCTCGATAAATAGTATATCCGTCATCCGTGTCATACTCTTCTATATTGTCTATCAAAAATAAGCCAAGAAATAAATAATGGCCCTTCTTCGTTTTGGCAAAAACCACCCTGTTCCTCTTGGCTGGATAGCCTTTTTGAACGCTCCATTGTACTATTCCGTTTTCATGAATTTCGTTAACCCATTTGCCACCTTCGGTCTCTGTCCAGTTATTATGCGTGAGCATCCACACGTCATACTTTTCTGGTGTTGATAATTCGGAAAAACAAGGCGTTTGCCACCCAAAGTGTACAACATCATTATAATCCCAATCAAATAAATCACAACACTTGTTGTATATTTTCTTAGTATCTGTTCCATAACTTGTAAAATAACTCATTTTTAAAGGTGCGGAAAAATCATTACTTATCTTATTTTCGACTATATTATTCGGCGAAACAATCAACTTTCCTATTTTAGATTCGCTCGGTATAAAAACAATTCTCGATAGCTCGTTCATCACTTCTTTTGAAACAATAATATTGTCTTCTTCAATACCCTTCAAAAAAGCTTTTATATCATACTTTAATTCCTTATTATCCTCATAGCAAAAGACCTTAACGAAGTCCTTTTCCACACTAACTATCTCTCCATTTTTAATTACAAGCCCCGTGCCCATAACCACTCTCTTTATCGTTACAAATTCGCCTATAATCATACTTGTCTCCTTTTTGTATGTACATAATGTATAATACGCAAAAATTTTAAAAAATACTTTTTTATATTTCATTCAGTATGCAAAAATAAGCCCTAACGATGTTGGTCGTAAAGGCTTGATTTTTATTAATTTTTTCGTGTGTTTTTGCCTGCAAATTGGCATACATTTGGCATATTTGGCATACGGTTTGGAACGCCAAAAGTCCGAAAAGCTTTGTAGTATAAGGCTTTTGTGGTTTAGTTATCAGCGAGAGGCTTCATTGTGGGGAACAAGAGGACATCGCGGATGGATGGGGAGTCGGTGAGGAGCATTACGAGGCGGTCGATACCGAAGCCGAGGCCACCTGTTGGGGGCATACCGTATTCAAGGGCGGTGACGTAGTCGTAGTCAACCTCTGCCTTGGAGTCCGGCTCCTCTTTGAGTTTTAACTCTACTTGGTATTCAAATCTGCCCTTTTGGTCGATTGGGTCGTTAAGCTCGCTGAATGCGTTACCGTACTCGGTTGCGTTAATGAAGTACTCAAATCTCTCTGTAAATGCAGGGTTCTCCGGCTTTCTCTTTGCAAGCGGGCTGTTTTCAACCGGATAGTCATAAATGAATGTTGGTTGAATAAGCTTTTCTTCAACATAGGCATCAAAGATTTCAATAAGCACTCTACCCTTTGTAGCATCGTCTGCTACCTCAACGTGGAGCTTCTTTGCTGCTTCACGGGCTTCTTCGTCTGTTGCCCAGTCGTTATAATCAACGCCTGCGTATTTCTTTACGGACTCTGCCATTGTAAGTCTTTCCCATTTGCCAAGGTCGATTTCTGTTCCTTGGTATGTGATAACGGTGGAGCCGCAAACCTTTTCTGCCAAGAGCTTATACATTTCCTCAACCAAGTCCATCATACCGTAATAGTCGGTAAATGCTTGATAAAGCTCGATAGATGTAAATTCAGGGTTATGCTTTGTGTCCATACCCTCGTTTCTGAAAATTCTACCAACCTCATAAACCTTGTGCATACCGCCAACGATAAGACGCTTTAAGTAAAGCTCTGTCTCAATACGGAGTGTCATATCAAGGTCAAGGGTGTTATGGTGTGTCTTGAATGGACGGGCAGATGCGCCTATTTCCATTGGAACAAGAATAGGTGTGTCAACCTCTAAAAAGCCCTTGCCATCAAGATAATTTCTAATCTCTTTGAGAATTTGTGAACGCTTGTAGAAGGTATCCTTAACCTCAGGGTTTACAATCAAGTCAACATATCTTTGTCTATACCTTTGCTCTTGGTTAGTCAAGCCGTGATACTTTTCAGGAAGTGGGCGAAGCGACTTTGACAAAAGAACCGCGCTTTTTGCGTGAACGGAAACCTCACCTGTTTTTGTTCTGAAAAGCACGCCCTCAACACCGATAATATCACCGATGTCCCATTTCTTAAAGCCTGCATAATCTTCTTCACCAAGGTCATTTTTGGAAACGTAAAGCTGAATTTTGCCAGCCTCGTCAGCCAAATGGGCAAAGGAAGCCTTACCCATAATTCTTCTTGACATCATTCTGCCGGCAACTCTTACCGTAAGCTCCTCCCCTTCTTGAAGGGTTGGCTCTTTTTCCTCAAAATACTTAATAGCATCAAGGCTTTGGTGAGTTACGTCATACTTTGTAATTTCAAAGGGGTTTTTGCCTTCGTCTTGAAGTGCCTTTAACTTTTCCCTTCTTATAATCATCTGCTCGCTTAAATCTTCTTCAAGCGCTACATTTTCGTTATTTACTACTTCTGCCATTTTTTGTTTTCCTTATTTCTTAGTTCTTTCAAAGTGAATAATAGTTGCATCCTTATCTCCGGATGGTGCGGAAATTGTTACACTGTCACCCTTTGTCTTACCGATAACCGCCATACCGATTGGAGAAAGATCGGAAATTTTCTTATTAAGTGGATCAACCTCGTTTGAGCCAACGAGATAATATGTTACTTCCTTACCGTCCTTATATTTAAGAGTTACTGTTGAGCCGATGCTAACGATATTCTTGTTAGCCTCCTCCTCACTCATTACAACACCGTTTTTAATAAGGTATTCAAGCTCTGCTATTCTGGACTCGCACTTTGCCTGTTGGTCTCTTGCTTCGTCATATTCACTGTTTTCCGACAAGTCACCGAATGCTCTTGCTTCTTTAAGCATTTCCTTAACTTCGTTACGTCTAACGGTTTTTAAATATTCAAGCTCGTCAATTAATTTTTGAAAGCCTTCTTTGGTATAAATTGTCTTTTGCTCTGCCATTTTAGTTACCTCGTATATTATTTATTTAGCGCCTCAACAGCCGCCTTTAATTGATCATCCTCTGCGTGAGAAAGCTCAAATATATTTTTATTTGACGCATCGTCACTTAATTTTGCCTCTATGTCGGGGGAAATGCCAACACCGTCATAGTTAGGGCTTATCGGTGGGTCGTACATAAATGTGGTGAATACAAAGCCCGTACCGTCTGACAAGGGTATTACGTTTTGACCGCAGCCCTTACCAAAGGTTTTTTCACCCACAATTATAACATCACCAATATCCTTCATAGCACTTGTAAACAGCTCCGCCGCTGATGCTGTATCACCGTTTACCAATACCGCCATTTTGATTTCTTTTTCTTCGTACAGCTTTGTAAATTCCTCGCCTTCAAGGTCAGAGGGTATCTCTATTTTTTGTCCTCCCCCAAACCTTTGAGTAACCAATACACATTCGGGCAGCATAAAATCAAGCATTGCAACAACGGAATCCATAGTGCCGCCCGGGTTGCCCCTTAGGTCAAAGACAAGACTTGTACATCCGTCAACTTCTACGGCATACTTAACCGCATCAATAAACTGCTGTGATGTTGCATTGTTAAATTCAACTATGCGGATAATGCCAGTATCCTTTTCCGTTTCGTGCTTAGAGTAAATTACGGTTTCTATATCGAAGCTTGCTCTTACAAGAGTTTTTTCTATATACGTGCCGTCTCTGTTAAATATCAATTTAATCTCAGTACCCGGTGTGCCCTTAATTGCATCAATTGCAACGTAGTAGCCAAGCTCTGAAACAGGCTGACCGTCAACGTGGGTAATAATATCCCCGGGGAGCAAGCCACCCTTGTTTGCGGGGCCGTCCTTCATTACATAGGAAATGCGAATGCCGTCAGTATCCTTGTCCGCCGAGATGTAAACACCGATACCTACGGTATTACCCTCAACATCTCCAAGAATAGTTTTAAACTCATCTGACGTGTAATATCCGCCATACCTGTCCCCAATACCCATAATATAACCGTTTAGCACCATATATTCAAGCTGCTCATTATCTATTTTACCAACATAATTTGTACGGTAGTAATAGTCAATATATGCAAGCTTTTGGTAGGTTTCTATATTGCGCTGTTCCTCGGGCAAGGAATTATATAGGTCAATTATTGAACGAAATTCGCCGATATAATCAAGCTGTGCATCATATCGGTCCTCAACCAGCTTTACCTCCTCTTGATGCTGTACAGTCATAATTACATAGGTAATGACGAATGTTAAAAGCATACCAAGGGCTACAAGCAGGGATGTTAGGGCTATATAATATTTTTTATCGAACACAGTGCCCACAATTTCATTACTAACAGGCGAGCCTTGGTTTTCCTTTTTCGGAGCATTTGTCTCTTGTTGAGACTCTTTTACCTCAGCTTCTCTTTCCTGCGCCTCGTATTCTGAATTTTCAATATTGTTTTCTTTAAAGTCCATTTTTAGAATTTAATCGGCTTAGATGTTAGGTAACGCTTAACCATAAGCGCAACCTTAAAGGTGATTGCGTGATCGAATTGACGAAGGTCAAGACCTGTCAATTTTCTTATTTTTTCAAGTCTGTACACAAGTGTGTTTCTGTGTACAAAAAGCTTTCTTGACGTTTCACTCACGTTCAAGTTATTGTCAAAGAAAACTTGAATTGTTTGAAGTGTTTCCTTGTCAAGAGTTTCAAGTGAGCCGTGCTTAAACACCTCACTGAGAAAAATCTCGCAAAGAGTTGTAGGAAGCTGATAAATAAGTCTGCCAATACCAAGATTTTCATAGCTGATAATCTCTTTTTCGTTTTCAAAAACCTTACCAACCTCAATAGCGATTTGCGCTTCCTTATAGGAATTTGCAAGGTCCTTAATATTTTCAACTATTCTACCGATACCAACGCCAACGCAGCAGTAAAACTCTGCCCTTACGGTGTCTGAAATGTTTTGGGCGATTTGTTCAAGCTCCTGTGTTGTCGGCTCACCGTCAAGACCCTTAACAACTACAATATCCTGCTCACCTGTGGAGATAACGTAATCCCTTGACTTGTCAGGGAACATATTTTGGATAATGTCAAAGGGGAGCAGCTCTGTCCTTGAATAGAAGCGAACAAGAAATACAGCACGTGGCTCATTACCGTCAAAATGAAGCTCCTTGCTCTTTGCATAAATATCACTTGGCAAAATATTGTCCATAATGATGTTCTTAATAAATGAGCTCTTATCACTCTTTTCATCATGCAAGCTCTTAATGTTGGAAAGTGCAATTGCAAGAATGGAAGCAAACTTTTCCGCAGTTTTGTCCTCACCCTCAACAAAAACCATAAATTCAGGCTTAGCGCCGCTGCCTATGTGGTAATAGGTGTAACCGTCAACTGCCATATGGTCTGTTGTATATGCCATTTCCTCTTTTGCCTTTTCACGAAGTTGACCTATGTTAGAAAGCTCACTGCACGCAATAACGTAGCCGCAATCATCAATAACACCGATAACTCTATCTACCGCATCGTGCATTTGGTGAATGACGCCTTGAAATAATCTGTTAGACATATTTTTTCCTCCGCAAATCAATGTATTTTTTGTGCATTGTGTATATAGTTTACACTATTTCAACAAAGATTTCAATACTTTTTCTAATATTTTTTTGTACAGTTTGTATATTCTTTTGGCAAAATGTACAAAAATCCTTATTCAAATTCTCGCTTCGCAACACGAAGCATATAGAGTTGCGTTAACAACATATAAGCCAAAGCAAACGAGAAGTGGCACGGATGATGCTTGATGCTCAAAGCTCTAACTCATAGGCTATGCAAGCAAGGGCAAAGGTAGGTGCGGTTTCACAACGCAAAATTCGTTTGCCGAGTCCAACGGAAATAGCTCCCGCTTCCTTCAAAAGTGTTGCTTCCTTTTGGGAAAAGCCCCCCTCGCTACCGATTATTACGGACACTTCCCCTTCTATTTTTGTATTTTTAAGCGCTGTTTTTATGCTAACGGTGTCCTCTCCCTCATAGCAGAAAAGCACCGTACCCTTAATGCTGTTTAATAGCTCCTTAAAGGTTAAAACACCTTTAACCGTTGGCACAATACCACGTCCGCTTTGCTTTGCGGCACTCTCGGCTATCTTTTGCCACCTGTCGATTTTCTTTTGCTCGTCCTTTTTGTCTATCTTAACTACGCATCTTTCCGATGAAAAGGGAGCTATTTCACAAGCGCCACACTCAATGCTCTTTTGTATAATAGTTTCCATTTTCTCTCCCTTAGAAAGTGCTTGGAACAGGCGAATAAACACAGGCGGCTCTGTTTCCGCCTTGCCCTCACCTATAACACGGGCGGTAACATATCCGTCAAAAAAGCCGTTTAATTCACACAGGTAGAGGTTTTTTTGCATGTCAACCACCTCTATTTTCTCCCCTGCCGCCATTCGCAAGGCACGGGAAATATGGTGTGCATCATCCCCCAAAATATTAACGGTTTTAACCCCGTCATTTTCTTCTATTTGATTTTGTCTTATAAAAAAGCGTGGCATAATAATCCTCCGGATTAAACGCAAAATCGGCACAAGGTGTCGCCCTGAGCAAAGGAAACGGGTCTTTGAATGACGAGCATTGCTTAAAGATTTTTCACTGCGTTCAGAATGACAACTATGACAGAAATGCAAAATTTATAATTGTAGGTACAGGGCCCGCCTGTCCGTGTGTTGTTCTTTTATATTAACATTATATAAGTGTTTTGTCAAGGATAAGAAAAAAGGGCGTTTCGCCCTTTTTGTCATAAATATTGATTTACGCTAATTGCAAAGAGATTGCACACCAGCCGTTTTCGTGAATTTCTTCGGTGATTGTGAAGCTGTTTTCCTTTATGGATTTATAAACATCCTCGCATCTTTCGTCAATTATACCGCTTATTACAAGCACAGTGTCCTTGTGCATAAACTGTGCAATATCGGGAAGCAAGCGAATTATAATGTCAGCCACTATGTTGGCTGTAATTACATCGTACTTGCCTGCCTTTACTCCCTTTAAAAGGTCGGAAACGCCGCACTCAATATTTGTGCAGTCATTGTCCTTTACATTTTCGCAGGCTACCTTTACAGCCACAGGGTCAATATCGTAGGCATAGCACTCTTTTGCACCCAATTTAGATGCGCAAATAGCAAGAATACCGCTGCCACAGCCAACGTCAAGCATTTTGCTATCCTTTGTTATATGCTTTTCCAAAAGAGTTGCGCAAAGCCTTGTGGTTTCGTGCGTGCCTGTGCCAAACGCCATACCCGGGTCCATTTTAACTATAACCTGCTCCGGCTTAGCATCGTATTTTTCCCACATAGGAACAACTACTAAACGGTTTCCTATTTCAATAGGCTTATAGTACTGCTTCCAAGAATCTGCCCAATCCTCCTCGCAAAGAGAAATAAGCTCAATCCTTCCGTCGATTTTTTCCGCACCTAACCTTTGCTCAATGAACATAGTATAGTCAGCCATAGGCTTATCGTCAGGCACATATACGGACACTGATGCAATTGTACGGTCAGCATTCAAAACGCTTTCATCAATTAAATCTCCGTACACACCGTCCAAAATTCTGTCCTCAATATCGGAATAGTCCTCAATTTGGAGCCCGTTTGAAATCATGCTCATAATAGCAATTAATCCATCAAGCTGTTCGGTTTTAACGGTTACCTTTATTTGTACCCATTTATTGTCCATACATTTTTTCCTTTCTCATTTGCCAAAAGCATATGTTGAGAGCATGCCCCTTACTTCTTAAATTTTGAAAAGAAGCTATTCTTTTTTGCATTGTTTTTCTCGCCAAGTGAGTCTGCAAATTGGCGAAGAAGCTTTTTCTGCTCTGAATTCAAGCTCCTTGGTGTTTCCACAATAACCTTAACGTAAAGGTTACCCTTAGAGCGTGAATTAACTGCATTTATACCCTTTTGCTTAATTGTAAATACCGCGCCTGTTTGAGTGCCCTCGGGAATATCGTAATCCATTTGACCTTCGAGGGTTGGTATTTTAATTGTTGCGCCAAGCGCCGCCTCTGCAAAGGAAATAGGAACCTCACAGTAAATATCATTACCGTCACGCTCAAAAATAGCGTGTGGGCGCACGGACACTTGAATAATCAAATCTCCCGCAGGACCACCGTTTCTACCCTCGTTACCTTGACCTCGCAAGGCAATTCTTTGTCCGTCATCAATTCCGGCAGGAATTGTAACCTCTAATTTTTTAGTTATTTTTACATATCCCTTGCCTCGACAATTTTCGCAAGGAGTCTTAATAATTTTACCTGTTCCGCCACAATCGGGACAAGCCTTTGTCGATTGCATTACGCCAAAGGCAGTTCTTTGCTGTACAGTTACAGTACCGCGTCCACCGCATTTTGTACACTTTTCCGGGCTTGTGCCCTTTTTAGCACCTGTACCTGAGCAATCTGCGCATTTTTGAACTCGTGCGTAGGAAACCTCTTTCTTACAACCAAAGGCAGCCTCCTCGAAGGAAAGAACCACCCTTACCCCAATATCATCACCTGCTTGGGGTGCGTTTGCCCTTGACTGTGAACGGCCACCACCGCCAAAGCCACCGAAAAAGGAGGAGAAAATATCTCCCATATCAAAGTCAAAGCCGCCAAAGCCGCCTCCACCAAAGCCGCCGCCCTGCTCAAAGGCAGCGTGACCGTATTGGTCGTATTTAGCCTTTTTATCGGCATCGGACAAAACCTCGTAAGCCTCATTTACCTCCTTGAACTTCTGCTCCGCCTCTTTATTGTCGGGGTTCATGTCAGGATGGTATTTTTTTGCCATTTGGCGATATGCCCTTTTTATTTCATCATCACTTGCACCCTTTGAAATGCCAAGTGTTTCATAATAATCCTGTTTATCTGCCATTTGTTTTCTCCTTACATTCAACTCTGCCCGTGGCAGAATATCGTTCAGCATCTGCTGAATATCGTTGGTTTTTACCAATATCGCTTGTGCTTAGCGCAAATCTCGTTTTTACGATATGCCATACGGCACGATATATCCCAACGGATACGATATGTCGCTTTGCGACACGATATTTTCGCTTTGCGAAAGCTCCCATAAAGCCCTATGGGACTGCCCCAAAAGGAGCAGTCCCTACGGGTTTTATTTATCTGTTTTATCCTCGAAGTCTGTATTATAATATGTGCCGTCAGCGCCCTGTGTGCCGCCCTGCGCACCCATATCTCCTTCGGGAGCCTGCTGCTTATAAAGCTTCTCGCTTACTGCGTAGAATGCTTGCTGCAAAGCCTCTGTGTCAGCCTTTATAGCCTCTGTATTGTTTGTCTTGATTGTTTCTTTAAGCTTATCAATAGCTCCTTGAACGCTTGCCTTTTCGCCTGCGTCAATCTTGTCACCAAGCTCGCCAAGAGTCTTTTCGCATTGGAATACCATATGCTCAGCATTGTTCTTAACATCAACGGCTTCCTTTGCCTTCTTGTCCTCCTCTGCAAACTTAGCAGCCTCGTTAACAGCCTTTTCAATATCCTCCTTGCTCATATTTGTAGAGGATGTGATTGTGATGTGCTGCTCCTTACCTGTACCCTTATCAGTTGCGGAAACGTTAACGATACCGTTTGCGTCAATATCAAATGTTACCTCGATTTGCGGTACACCGCGTGGAGCAGGTGCAATACCGTCAAGGTTGAACATACCGAGAGTTGTGTTACCGCTTGCCATTTCACGCTCACCTTGAAGCACGTGGATAGTTACAGAGGACTGGTTATCTGCCGCTGTTGAGAACACCTGTGACTTCTTAACAGGGATAGTTGTATTTCTGTCAATAATCTTTGTGCAAACACCGCCAAGAGTTTCAATACCCAAGGAAAGTGGAGTTACGTCAAGCAAGAGAAGGTCCTTAACGTCACCGCCGAGAACACCGCCTTGAATAGCAGCACCGATAGCTACGCATTCATCAGGGTTAATGCCCTTGAATGGCTCCTTACCAACGAACTTTTTAAGTGCTTCCTGTACTGCCGGAATTCTTGAAGAACCACCAACCAAGATAACCTTGTCAATTTGTGAAACGCTAAGACCTGCATCGGAAAGAGCCTTTCTTGTAGGAATCATAGTTGCTTCAACAAGATCTGCTGTAAGCTCATCAAACTTTGCTCTTGTAAGAGTAGCGTCAAAGTGCTTAGGACCTGTTGCGTCAGCTGTGATAAACGGAAGGTTGATGTTGGAGCTTGTAACGCCTGAAAGCTCAATCTTTGCCTTTTCAGCAGCCTCTTTAAGTCTTTGCAAAGCCATCCTGTCTTGACGGAGGTCAATTCCGTTTTCTGCCTTGAACTGCTCTGCAATCCAGTCGATTATAACCTTATCAAAGTCGTCACCGCCCAAACGGTTGTTACCGTTGGTAGCCAAAACCTCAAATACACCGTCGGAAATGTCAAGAATAGATACGTCAAATGTACCGCCGCCCAAGTCGAATACCATTATCTTTTGGTTTTCTTCCTTATCCATACCGAAGGCAAGGGCTGCCGCTGTTGGCTCATTGATAATTCTCTTTACTTCAAGTCCTGCAATTTTACCTGCGTCCTTTGTAGCCTGTCTTTGCGCATCGCTGAAATAAGCAGGAACTGTGATAACAGCCTCAGTTACTGTTGTACCAAGGTAAGCCTCAGCATCTGCCTTCAATTTTTGCAAAATCATAGCTGAAATTTCTTGTGGTGTAAAGTTCTTGTCGTCAATTGAAACCTTATATTCTCTACCCATTTCTCTCTTAATGGAGCTAACTGTTCTGTCCGGGTTTGTAATAGCCTGACGCTTTGCAACCTGACCAACAAGTCTTTCACCTGTTTTTGTAAAAGCAACAACGGATGGTGTTGTTCTTGATCCCTCCGGATTT
>JAGANX010000022.1 GCA_017623975.1 Clostridia bacterium | reverse complement strand
AATTAAGAAGCTTTATGAAGAAGATAAGCTTAGAATTTGTGATGGTAAAACAGTACTTTATGATGGACGTACGGGTGAACCTTTTGATAACCCTGTAACGGTAGGTATTATGTATTACTTGAAGCTCCATCACTTGGTTGACGATAAGATTCACGCACGTTCAACAGGTCCTTACTCACTCGTTACACAACAGCCTCTCGGTGGTAAAGCACAGTTTGGCGGTCAGCGTTTCGGTGAGATGGAGGTTTGGGCACTTGAAGCTTACGGTGCTGCATACACACTCCAAGAAATCTTGACTGTAAAGAGTGACGATGTTATTGGTAGAACAAAGGCGTTTGAAGCAATTGTTAAGGGTCAAAACATCCCAACTCCTGGCGTTCCTGAGTCCTTTAAGGTTCTTGTTAAGGAGCTTCAAGCTCTTGCACTTGATATTACCGTGCTTGATAAGGAAGGCAATGAAATAGAGCTTTCCACATTGGGCGAAGAGGATAATGAGCCTGTAACAATTCCTGCACCTATCATAGATGAATGTGAGGAAGACGGTTCTGCTTATGAAGACGGTACAGAATACAGTGACGAAGACGATGAAGAGTATTATGATGATTACAGTGAAGAGGACGTAATCGAGGAAGAAAACGGCAATTTTGACGATTTTGATGACTAATATTCTAAAAACATCTAACGAATTTATCTAATGCAATGGATAGGGTACTATCCCTGTCCTTGCATAAAAAAATATTAAAAGAAGGAAAATGCTGATGGAACATACATTTGATTCTATAAAAATAGGTCTTGCATCTCCGGAAAAGATACGTAGCTGGTCCTCAGGTGAAGTAACAAAGCCTGAAACAATCAACTACCGTACTCAAAAACCTGAGAAGGACGGACTTTTCTGCGAGAAAATCTTTGGCCCAACAAAGGACTTAGAATGCTCTTGCGGAAAATACAAGAGATCCCGTCATAAGGGACACAGATGTGAAAAGTGCGGCGTTGAAGTAACAACCAAGAAGGTACGCCGTGAAAGAATGGGTCACATTGAACTTGCTTGTCCTGTATCTCACATTTGGTACTTTAAGGCTATCCCATCAAGAATGGCATTGGTGCTTGATATCTCACCAAAGGCTCTTGAAAGCGTACTTTACTTCGTACAGAGAATTGTTATTGATCCTGGTGATACTCCTTTGGTTAAATATCAACTTCTCACAGATGCAGAGTACAATATGTACTATGAAAAATATGGCGACCGTTTTGAAGCGGAAATGGGCGCTGAGGCTATCAAAAAGCTCCTTGCTGAAATTGATGTTGAAGCAGTTTCTCGTGAGCTAAAAGCGGAGCTTTTGAAGGCAACAGGTCAAAAGAAGGTTAGAATTATTAAAAGACTTGAAATAATTGAAGCGTTTAGAAAATCAAGCAACCGTCCTGAGTGGATGATACTTGACGTTATTCCTGTAATTCCACCGGATATTCGTCCAATGGTACCGCTTGACGGTGGCAGATACGCTGCATCTGACTTGAATGACCTTTACCGTAGAGTTATTACAAGAAATAACCGTTTAAAGAAGCTTATTGAGCTTCACACACCTGATATTATCGTTAAGAACGAAAAGAGAATGCTTCAACAGGCTGTTGACGCACTTATCGATAACGGTAAGCATGGTAAGCCTGTAACAGGTCCAAATACAAGAACCCTTAAATCCTTGTCTGAAATGCTTCGCGGTAAGCAAGGTAGATTTAGACAAAACCTTCTCGGTAAGCGTGTTGACTATTCAGGACGTTCTGTTATCGTAGTTGGTCCAAACCTTAAAATTTATCAATGCGGCTTGCCAAGAGAAATGGCACTCGAACTCTTTAAGCCATTCGTAATGAAGCGTCTTGTTGAAACAGGCAAGGCTACAAATATTAAGGAAGCAAAGAGAAATGTTGAGCAGGTTGTTGACGATGTTTGGGACGCACTTGAAAATGTAATAAAAGAGCATCCGGTTCTTTTAAACCGTGCTCCTACACTTCACCGTCTTTCAATTCAAGCATTCGAGCCTGTGCTTGTAGAGGGTAGAGCAATTAGACTTCACCCACTCGTATGTAAAGCGTTTAATGCTGACTTTGACGGCGACCAGATGCCTGTACACGTTCCGCTTTCAAGCGAAGCACAAGCAGAAGCAAGGTTCTTAATGCTCTCCGCAAATAACCTTTTGAAGCCTGTTGACGGTAAGGCAATTGCAGTACCTTCTCAGGATATGGTATTGGGTTCATTCTACTTGACACTTGACAGAGCCGGTGAAAAGGGCGAGGGTAATGTTTACCGCAACTTTGACGAGGCTATGATGGCTTATGAAAATAGAGACCTTGACCTTCATGCTCCTATTAAGGTAAGGGTAACTAAGGAAATAAACGGCGAGATGAAGTCGAAAATCATCGATGCTACACTTGGTCGTCTTATTTTCAATAAGCAAATTCCACAGGACCTTGGCTATGTTGATAGAGAGGCTGACCCATTTAGCCTTGAAATTGATTTCGTTGCAGGAAGTAAGCAGCTCTCACAAATTGTTGACCGTACAATTAAGACACACGGCTTTACAAAGGCTGCTGAGGTTCTTGACCATATTAAGGAAATGGGCTATAAGTACTCAACAAGAGCATCACTTTCCATTTCTGTTGCGGATATGACAATTCCTGAAATGAAATATACTATCGTAAAAGAAGCTGAGGCAAAGGTTGATGAAATCTTCCAACACTTCAACGATGGTGAGCTTTCTGAGGAAGAAAGATACAATTGCGTAATTGAAATTTGGGATAAAGCAACTGATGATGTAATTGCCCAAATTCAAAAGAGCTTTAACAGATATAACCCAATCAAGATGATGGCGGACTCAGGTGCCCGTGGTAGTATGACACAGATGCGTCAGCTTGCCGGTATGCGTGGACTTATGTTCTCTGCAACAGGTAAGACTATGGAAATTCCGATTAAGTCCAACTTCCGTGAGGGCTTGACAATACTTGACTACTTCGTGGCTGCCCGTTCTGCCCGTAAGTCTCTTTCCGATACAGCTCTTAAAACAGCTGACTCAGGATACCTTACAAGACGTCTTGTTGACGTTTCTCACGAGGTTATTATTCGTGAAGAGGATTGCGGTACTCGTGACTACATGGTTATGAGTGATATTAAGGACGGTGGCGAAACTGTTGAATCTATTAAGGATAGACTCCTTGGCAGATACACAGTTGAGGACGTTATCGATCCTACAACAGGCGAAGTAATCGTAAAAGAAAATGAAATGATTCTTGCAAAGGATGTTACAAAAATATTGAATGCAGGAATTAAGGAAGTTAAAGTACGTTCAGTTCTTCGTTGTAAGACAAAGGGCGGCGTATGCGCACACTGTTACGGTATGGACCTTGCAAGCTCTAAGCCGGTTAATATCGGTGAGGCTGTTGGTGTTATTGCAGCACAGTCTATCGGTGAACCCGGTACACAGTTGACAATGAGAACATTCCATACAGGTGGTGTTGCTTCCGCAAACATTACACAGGGTCTTCCAAGGGTTGAGGAGCTCTTTGAGGCTCGCCGTCCTAAGAAGCCTGCAATTGCATGTGAAATCAACGGTGAGGTATCAATCACTCTTGACGGACGTATTAATAAGATTCATGTAATCGATACAGAAACAGGTGAAAGCCGCACTTACGACGTTCCATTCGGTACTACAATGATAGTACATGACGGAGATACAGTTGTTAAGGGTCAGGCTTTGACAGAGGGCTACATGGCACCTCTTGATATCCTTAAAATCAACGGTATTGAAGCGGTTTATGACTATATTGTACGTGAGGTACAAAAGGTTTACCGTTCACAAAACGTTGAGGTTGACGATAAGCACGTAGAGGTTATTACACGTCAAATGACAAGAAAGGTTAAGGTTGATAACCCCGGGGATACAGAGCTTATTGAGGGTATGATAGTTGATGTAACCGAGCTCCGTGAGGAGAACGAAAGAATTGAGGCAAGAATTGAAGCAGGCGAAATTGAGCTTCGCCCGGCAACATATTCACCAATCTTGCTCGGTATTACAAAGGCTGCATCCTCTACTGAATCCTTCCTCTCAGCAGCGTCCTTCCAGGAAACTACTAAGGCGCTTACAGAGGCGGCAATTCGCGGTAAGGTTGACCACTTGCTCGGTCTTAAAGAAAACGTTATTATCGGTAAGCTAATTCCTGCGGGAACAGGTCTTGCTGAGTACAATAAGGTTGGCGTTAAGAGAGCAGAGAATAAAACAGAAGAATAATACCTTTGGCAAATTAAAAAGAACGCAGCTTGGAAAATATCCAAGCTGCGTTCTTTTTATAATAAAAAACAGGCAATTTGTAAAGAACAAATTGCCTGAATTTTTTAATTATTCGCTTAAAAGCTTTGTGAGCTTTTCAGCATAATGCTTTTGCATCCATTCATTACGCTTTTGTAGCCAATTACGCAGGCTCTTTACGTCTTCGCTGTAATTAGCATATCCACTCTTTAATGCGTCATTATTGCGCTTAATTGAGCCTGAAATCTTGTCATCAAGAACAATTGAGTCGATAATGTTTTGCTTTTCAACCTTACCGTCCTCATTCAACTGATTCTTGTAGAGAAGCGTCATTTCATCATTCAAGTCAGCAACTGTTTTGCAAACAAGCTTTACAAAATCAGGGGAATGTCTGTACAAAGCACGGAAGTAAATATAATAGTCGTTTGAATTCCACAAGGATCCGTTTGCATACCACTGTAAGCTTGCCCACTCACCTGTCCAGGTTTGCTCCTTAACACCGCCCTCGCACATTGAGTTGGAAAGGTTTTTATAGAAGGTATGCTCATTGAAGGCAGTGCCGCCCTGTGTGGAGAGATCCCAGAACATTGAAAGGTCAAAGTCCCAAGCCGGACCGGCATAAAGCTTGCCTTCCTTAATGTAGAAGCGAGTTGAGTCCCAAATAATATCAATTTCTTTGAGATAATCGTGCAGAACATAGTATTTTGCAACACTCTCAACATCTATATGCTCTTGTATTAACGCCCAATCTCCGCTATAAATAGCGAAGTCAATTTCCATGATATACTTGTGAACCAAGGAAAGAGCTTCACCACTCATGTCTTGGATTTCAGGTGCATTAACCGCAGTTCTCATATTAAATATTGGAGAGAAAATCTCTTCTTGCTCATACTTGTCCTGTGACTCATCGTCAGTGTCAAATTGCTTTTCAATTTCCAACAGGAAGTCAGTTTCTTCATCAATATCAACCCTGTCCTCGCCAACGTCAACGGGGGTTGTCAAAAGATAAGAGCCTGCGTATGTTCCCTCGGTATAAAGATCAACTACCTTGTATTTGCAGGAGTAATCAATACCGAAAAGGTATGAAAGCTCAAACATTAAAGCGTTTCTCAAAAGGGTAGAGTCATTGTTGTTGCTAAGCAAGCAATATTTTTTGCCGCCGCCCATGTCAAATAAGTTGACGGATGAGCTGAATTTAATGTTATAAGGCTTCTTTGCGTGGTCATCAGAGGATCTACCTCTTATTTTAACCTGACCGTTGTATTCGATAGCATCAATCTTAGGTGTACCGTCCTCGCCGAGAGAAGCAACAATAATTCTTGTCGGTAAATATCCCTGGCGCTGTGCATCGGGAACGCTTTCAATAAAGATAGAAGGAACATCGGTTACATTATACTGTGCATTTTTCAACGTGTTTGAAAGGCTGCGCACATTTTTATTAATCTCGCTTTGTGTCAATGCTTTGGAATAGTTTTCCAATATTGAGTAAATCGCATTATAGGTTTCTTGCCTGTAATAGCTCTTGCACAGGTGAAGCAAGAGGTTGTCAGTTAAGCGGTTACATTTTGTACGGCAAGTGCATATAAGCGGTAATGAATCGATTAGCTTTTCAAATTCGGAATAACTAACCTCTCTGTATTCAAATTCACCGCAATCAACACAGGTGCTGTATTCTAAACCTCTTTGACCTTCAACCGCATACCAGTTTTGGTTGTGGCGTTTTTTCTCAATTGTTTCATAAATTGTTTTGTCGCAGGTAGCACAGTGTGCAATACGCTGACCTTCAAAGGCACAGCTTGCAGGTATTACTCTTTCGCTGTCATAAGTATGTTCCAGCTTCTTTTCTATAATTTCATCGGTTAATTTACCGCAACTATCGCAGTATCTTATTCTAAAACCGACAGATTCACAGGATTGCTCAAAAATAACAAGTGTTTTCTTTTTACCGTGGTTAGTACATTCCTTTTCTCTTACCGGCAAGGAATCAGTAATACCAACCAAGTAGTTAGTAAGGATTTTAATGTCCTTTTCATCAATGTCACCGTCACTGTTTAAGTCAGCATTTAACGGCTCAAAGTTTTCTGCGGAAGCTTTATCAGCAACATAATTTTCCAGTGCCGTAAGGTCATAAAAATCAACCGTACTGTTGCAGTTCACATCACCTAAAATGCGGAAATTTGCAGAATATTCAGCAACGTAAAGACAACCGCAAACTAAGCAGGTGGAATACTTAACAAATGGAGATTTATAACCGGCAATTATGGAAAAGGTTTTTCCGTTAGAAACGTGACCGATAGCTTTTTCTGTAATCGCCTTGGCTTCTTGACCGCAGTCAACACATTTAACAATTCTATATCCATCCTGAGTACAAGTAACCTCACCGGTTTCGATAATGGCGCCGTTGTGGTTCGTTTTTTCAACGTATTCGTATCTTAAACAAGCGATACACTTGTTATAGCCATAATTTTCACAGGTTGGCGGGTTATCATTGTATCCGTAAATATGCTCTTGACAATGATATTCGCTTGCATAGTAGAATTTTCCGTTTGTGGTTGCCAAAGGAGTAACCTTGTCATTTCCCGCAATAATAAGCTTTACGCTTGAACCGCTGAACGCATTAGAGCCAATTACCTCTACACCCTCACCAAAAATAACCGTTTGAAGGCTCTTGCAGTCCTTAAAGGTGTTAAAATCAATAAGCTTTACACTGTCGGGAATGTAAATAAACTCAATGGAGGAGCCGGCAAATGCGTTTTGCTTAATAAGCGTAACGTTATTTGTAAGTACAACCTCCTTCAAATCCTTTGTGCCGTTAAATATGTTACTGTTAATGGTAGTAACCTTGTCGCTAACCTTGTAAACCTCTTCCTTTCTTGTGGATGGGTATTTCAAAATAGCTGTTCCGTCCTTTGTATGAAGAACGCCGTCAACAGAGGAATACATTGGGTTGGTTGCCAAAACCTCATAATTTTGAATATTGGAGCATTCGTAATAAGCATCAAAGTTTATTCCGCTGTCGGGAAGGATAACGGTTTCTATCCTGTCACACTTTTGAAAGGCGTAGCTTGCGATGGGTGTATTGTCACTGCTTGTGGCTGAAAGCATACTGTTATCAAGCGTGCCCTCAATAGCGTCACAATTGTAAAAAGCGTAGGAGTGAATTTTTTTGGTATTTTTGCCGATAGTAAAATCATAAAGAGCGCGGCAATTATAAAAGCATTTTTCACCGTAGGTTTCTATATTTTCCGTGTTGATTTTACTAAGAGCAAAGCAACCCTCAAAAGTAGAGGTGTTAAGTGTTTTTAAAGCACTCGGTAGCTTAACCTCAGTAATACCGTCACAATTTTTAAATGCAGAGCTGCCAATAGCGGTAACGCTTTCGGGAATTTCAACGGACCCGTAGATATACGTACCCTCAAAGGCACTTGAACCGATTGTGGTAAGCTCGCTTGGTAAGGTAAGCTTACCGAAAACATTTTTGTTATTTATAAACGCGCTGTTATTAATAGCGGTTACCTTGTAGGTAGTACCGTTAGATGTAACGGTAGAAGGAATTTTGAATTCCTTAGTTTTTCCTGTTAAGGTAACACCGGTAATGGTAGCGTTTTCACCGTTAACTGTAAATTTCCAGGTAATATTATTATCTTTATAGTCAAGTGCCACAGCAGCAATAACTGTGGAAACCGCTAATATAATAAAGGTCAAAATAAAGATTAGGCTTCGTCTGCCAAATTTCTTTTTCATGATAAACTCCTTTTTAGTAGATTTATACATAATTATTTTATCATACAAATACAATTCTGTCAATATTTATAATAAAATATAAAATATAATTAATAATGCGGTAGCACTTGAAAATCAACAGCATATGTGATATACTTTTTATATCTATTTTTGGAGGCGAGTATTATGGCATTAGTAATACCAAAGGGATATGAATCTCTTTTAGATATAAGGCAAACGGAGTTGGCTATTAAAAAGGTTAAGGACTTTTTTGAGCGTGACTTGGCAATCGGCTTAAACTTAACCCGTGTGTCAGCACCGCTTTTCGTTTCACCTGAGAGTGGCTTGAACGATAATTTGAACGGAACTGAGCGTGCAGTTACATTTGACACATATTCCGGCAATGATTTGGAAATAGTTCATTCCCTTGCGAAGTGGAAAAGGGTTGCCCTTAAAAATTATGGCTTTAAAGCGGGTGAAGGCTTATACACAGATATGATAGCTATTCGCCGTGATGAGGAAACTGACAATATTCACTCAATGTATGTTGACCAATGGGACTGGGAAAAGATTATTACCAAGGAGCAAAGAACGGTTGAGTATCTTAAAAAAATGGTAAAAATCATTTACAATTCCTTGAAGCATACAGAAAACTATATCATTTATGAGTACGATTTTATAGGACAGCAGTTACCTGAGAAGATTTTCTTTGTAACATCACAGGAGCTTGAAGATATGTATCCTGACCTAACACCAAAGGAAAGAGAGAAGGAAATTGCAAAAAAACACGGTGCAGTGTTTATAATGCAGATTGGCGGCAAGCTAAAATCAGGAAAAATTCATGACGGTAGAGCTCCCGACTATGATGATTGGGAGTTAAACGGAGACATTGTTGTTTATTATCCTGTTCTTGATATCGCATTTGAGCTTTCCTCAATGGGTATCCGTGTTGATAAGGAAGCGCTTGAAAGACAGCTTAAAGAAAGAGGCTGTGAAGAAAGGCGTGAGCTTGCGTACCATAAGGCCCTTTTAAACGGAGAGCTTCCATATACCATAGGAGGCGGTATCGGTCAATCAAGAATGTGTATGTACTTCTTGCGTAAGGCTCACATTGGTGAGGTTCATTCATCCTTCTGGGATGAAAAAACAACGCAGGAGTGTCTTGAAAAAGGAGTTCATCTATTATAAAATGTGGCAATATCTCTGGGTTATCTTAATTCTTATTTACGGTATTTTTAAAGGGTTAAGAGAGGCGTTGAAGAAAAAGGCGATGGAAACAAACAGTATTGTGGAGGTTTTATTCTTTTACACGTTGTTTGCGTTTCTTATGACCATACCGATGTCAATATCGTCAAACCTTTTTGGCGTCAGCTTAAAATATCATCTTGTATTAGTATTAAAGGCGTTCATTATATTTGCGGCTTGGCTTTGCGCTTTGAATTCTATTAAGCGGTTGCCGCTAAGCGTTTATAGCGTAATGGATATGGGACGCATCATTTCATCTATTTTGCTTGGGGTATGGCTGCTGGGTGAAAAAATGGGTGTATTCCAAGTCCTCGGCATAGTGCTTGTAGTTTTGGGAATAACTCTTGTAAATTTAAAAACAAGGCAGGGCGTGGATGAAAAAGCAAGTAAAAGGGTAATTATTTTAGTTGCAATTTCAGGTCTTTTGAACTCCATTTCCTCAGTTATGGATAAATGGCTTTTGTCTAAGGAGCCAAACAGATTTTTGTTCGGTAGCGAAACCATTGAGACATCTCAGCTTCAATTTTGGTATATGCTGTACTTGGTAGCGTTTTACGGTATTTACATTCTTATAAAAAGAGAAAAGATAAATGCGGTCAAGTGTATAAAATGTCCGTGGATTTGGATATTAAGTCTTTTATTTGTAGTAGCGGACAAATGCTTGTTTATCGCAAACTCTGACCCTAACAGTACAGTAGTTGTAATGACACTTGTTAAGCAGTCATCCGTTCTTGTAACGATTTTTATGGGCTGGCTGATTTATAAGGAAAAGAATATTCCTTGGCGCATTGCCTGTGCCTTTCTTGTAATTGGCGGCATTATGCTTTCAATTATAAAAACTTAGTCAAATTTATCCTTGACAAAACATACTTTATGTAGTATAATACTATTCGTGCCGATTGAAAATCGGCACATATATGCGGGTGTGGCGGAATTGGCAGACGCGCTAGACTTAGGATCTAGTGTTTTCACGTGCAGGTTCAACTCCTGTCACCCGCACCAGAAAAAAGCACACATTTGTCTACCAAGACAATGTGTGCTTTTTTCAACGAAATTTGCCCTTACGGGCAAGTGAAAAAGCTTCGCTGTGAAATATTTGCTCCGCAAATGTGAAATATTCGCTAACGCGAATGTGGGCAAATTTCATTTCACATTGCGACGAAGGAGCAATATTTCACAATTTACGAAGTAAATTATTTCACATTCGGCGCCAGCCGAATATTTCACTTAAAAAGCTATCTAAATTATAATATAATAACAGTAGAAAGGCGGCGTTACTATGACTGATTCAAAGCTCCGCGACCTATCCACAGACTTTGCGGTTAAAGTTATAAAAATGTGCGACGGTATCAAAGATAGTTCCCCCGCGGCTTGATTCCATACACGGCGTTGCCGTGATTCCATTCAGATTCTCGTCTGATTCCATACCGCAACAAGTTGCGGATTATATACAAGGCCGCGCCTTGATTTATTGGCGAAAGTGTAGTATAATTAACTCATCGATAAATAAGAATTTGTAAGTGAGATAAATGGAGGTTCTTGTGAGGAAAATAAAAGGCTACCTTTCGCTCTTTCTGACAATGCTGAAAATAGGGTTGTTCACCTTTGGCGGTGGATATGCTATGATCGCTCTGCTTGAAAATGAGTTCGTAGAAAAAAAGAAATGGCTTGAAAAAGATGAATTTTTGAATGTTACGGCGATTGCCGAATCTACGCCCGGTCCTATTGCTATCAATGCAGCAACTTACATGGGATACAAAAATGCCGGGATTATCGGCTCAATTATTGCTACGCTTGGTATTTGTATTCCGTCGTTTGTTATCATCTATGCTATATCGCTGTTTTTTGATGCGTTTCTTTCGTTGACATTGGTTGCATATGCTTTCAAGGGTATTCAGATATGCGTGATTTATCTGATCCTTACAGCAGGGCTGAAGATGCTGAAGCAGATGAAGAAAAATACATTTAATATGATCATTATTTCGATAACACTTATCTGCATGGTCGTGTTTTCATTGTTCGCTGTGAAGTTCTCGACAATATTTTATATACTGCTCAGCGGAGTCTGCGGTGTAGCGGTATATCTTCTCGGAAAAATCAAGAAGGAGGAAAAACAATGATATATCTCAAATTGTTCTTGACCTTCCTTCAAATTGGTGCGTTTTCCTTTGGAGGCGGATACGGAATGATCTCGCTGATACGAGAAAAGGTCTTGACGTACGGTTGGCTTACCGAGGAAGAAATGCTCAATATGATTGCTGTAGCAGAATCGACCCCCGGACCGATAGCGGTTAATATGGCGACCTT
>JAGANX010000021.1 GCA_017623975.1 Clostridia bacterium | reverse complement strand
GCGAAGCACATTCGAAGCCAAATCGGTGAGATAGTTTGATAGTTTAAGAAGCAGGCTTACTGCCGTAAGGCAATGATTAAACTGTTAAAATAGCCACTGATTTGGTTTCCAATGCTTGTTGGTTCGAGCCTACTGTGGCATACACTATATTAACCATATCTGTCGGTTCAATTTTAAACGAAAATTTCTGCTTAAATGGGATAGATTCCGCAAAGCAATTATCAAGGTCTTTTATGCAATTGAGTTTAAGTATAGCGTTACAAGAAAAACCGCATATTACAAACAAGGGATAGAGCAAAAATAAAATAGCCCTCGCAAAAATATTTTTTGATTTCTTTGCTTCATCTAAATATTTTTCCTTTTTCACTTCTACCGTCAATTTTGTTTGCTTTTCTTCTAAATCAAACTCTGTCACATCTTTTTTGTCATAAACAACCTTTTCTTCTCCCCCAACAGTCACTGCCAAGGGCATTGGAAGTTCTTTGTTAGCAATTTTAAATGTTACCTTCATCTAATTTTCCTTAATCGTTGTCAATCATATTTTGTATTTTTAACACGCCTTATCATCCAATCAACATCTTCGTTTGCGTTGAGTATGTTCAATTTTATATCTACGTGTTGGCTTTGCCAAACGATAAACACCTCGTGGCAAAAGGCTTGACCAACCTCCTCCACGTCCGCAAAGTCCAAATTCACCTCTTTAAACTTTGAAATCAATTCTCCAAGGCGCCTACCCTCGGAACGGGAAACAGGGCTTCCGTAGGGAAAAATATGCGCTATTGGAATTTGCGTTTTTACAAAGCCATCCTCCATGTTTGAAAACCTGTCAAAAACCTCTTTTGCTGTCTTTTTTGTATGGTTGTTCAATGACATACAAACAATAGTCCCACCTTTGTTCTTTAAGTCGGCTATCTTAATTTGGCTGTCTTTAAAATTATTCCTTGAAAAAACGATATCGTCTGATAAAATGAAAAAGCTATCCATCAAATGTGAGGTGAAGAAAATACCTTCACCGGAATGCATGCTTTTTGCTGTTGTAAACTTTCCTGCAAACAAAAGAGTTGCACACTCCTCCAAGGGAATTTCCTTGCTTTGCTCCTTCAACATATACTCTTGAATATGCTTGAAAATACCAACACCGTTATCACAAATTATGACCGTTGCCTCCAAGGGGTTTGTTTGAACCAATACCAGTATGCTTTCAGCACAGGAATGCTCGATAGCATTATTCATCATTTCAGAAAACGCATATCTCCAAATCCTAATAGCATTCCCCTCTAAATTTTTAAATAAGGGCGCAATGTCTTTATCAAAAACTCTTGTTTCATCAAGCATCTTATTTTCATATACAAATTTATAGGATTTCGATATTATCTCGTATTTCGAGCCATCATTTTTCAATATGCCATTTTCACACAATTCTTTAATATAATTGTAAACAGTAGATTTGGATATATCAAAAGCCTCCGTTGTCTTTTTAACAACATCCTTATCCTTTGCTGAAATGAGCTTTAAAATATAACTAACTATTTGTTCTCTGTTTTCTTTTGACATAATTTCACCCCTTTCTCATCAATTACATTGTATCACTTTTTCCAAAAATGTCAACTATTTTTCTATTTTTTATTATTATAATTCCAATTTGAAGCAAATTATTCTCAAAAATACAAATTCGGGCCAAAAATGACCCGAATTTTTTGTTTTATTCAAATGTTGTGCAAAGCAGGGTTGTATTTTCCTTTGTTACGGTTAAGACGCCCTCGGAGGCTTTATAAATTTTCTCGTCCGTTTGGGTTTTTACCTTTACCTCGCCTGCTTTTGTGGTGGTTATAAAGGGGATATGCCCTGCCATAACAGCCAAGGAGCCCTCTGTACCACGGACAGATAGCATTATTATCTCCTTTTCAAGAGCATTTCCGTTTGGGGTGGAAACTATTAACTTAAAGGGCTTCATTGGATACCTCTTGCTTTTTCCACAGCCTCGTCAATAGTGCCAACGAAAAGGAATGCGCTTTCGGGTAAATCATCATGCTTACCCTCCAAAATTTCCTTAAAGCCGCGAATTGTTTCACTAAGAGGAACATATTTACCTGTAATACCTGTAAATTTTTCTGAAACGTCAAAGGGCTGTGACAAAAACCTTTGAATTTTTCTTGCCCTTTGTACAAGGAGCTTGTCTTCGTCAGATAGCTCATCCATACCCATAATTGCGATAATATCAAGAAGCTCACGGTATCTTTGAAGCACTCTTTGTACCTCTCTTGCAACCTCATAATGCTCCTTGCCGAGCACCTCGGCATCAAGTATTCTTGAAGTAGATTCAAGTGGGTCAACCGCAGGATAAATACCCTGTGATGCTATATCTCTTGACAAAACGGTGGTTGCATCAAGATGGGCAAAGGTTGTTGCAGGGGCAGGGTCAGTTAAGTCATCCGCAGGCACGTAAACCGCTTGGACGGATGTGATTGAGCCCTTCTTTGTTGATGTAATTCTTTCCTGCAAGGCACCCATTTCCGTTGCCAAGGTAGGCTGATAGCCAACGGCTGACGGCATTCTTCCAAGCAAGGCTGAAACCTCACTTCCTGCCTGTGTGAAGCGGAAGATGTTATCTATAAAGAGAAGCACATCCTGTCCCTCTTTATCACGGAAGTATTCCGCCATTGTAAGACCTGAAAGGGCAACCCTCATTCTTGCTCCCGGAGGCTCGTTCATTTGACCGTACACAAGTGCTGTGTTTTTCAAAACTCCCGATTGCTTCATTTCATTATAAAGGTCGTTTCCCTCACGGGTACGCTCGCCAACGCCTGTGAAAACGGAAAGACCGCCGTGCTGCTTTGCGATGTTGTTAATAAGCTCCATAATAAGAACGGTTTTACCAACACCCGCACCGCCGAAAAGACCTATTTTACCGCCCTTTGAGTATGGGCAGATTAAGTCAATTACCTTAATACCCGTTTCAAGAATTTCACGGGATGTGGAAAGCTCGTCAAAGTCAGGGGCGCTGCGGTGGATAGCCCATTTTTCCTCACCCTTCACCTCTTCACCGTTATCAACCGTATCTCCCAGGACGTTGAAAATTCTGCCAAGGGTTTCTCTGCCAACAGGCACGCTTATGGACCTGCCTGTGTCTGTAACAGGCAAATTCCTTTTAAGTCCGTCTGTTGAGGACATGGCGATACAGCGCACAACATTATCACCAATATGCTGTGCAACCTCAATAGTTAAGGCTTTACCACCGTTTTCCACTGTTAAGGCATTATATATTTTTGGAAGCTTCCCTTCCTCAAACTTAACGTCAACAACAGGTCCCATAACCTGGCTGACATATCCTATATTTGCCATTTTTTATTCTCCACTTCCGGCAACAATCTCCGTAATTTCTTGGGTGATTGCGCCTTGTCTTGCTCTGTTATATTGAAGCTGTAAGCTATCTATCATTGTCTTTGCGTTTTTACCTGCGGAGTCCATTGCGTTTCGCCTTGCCACTACCTCGCAGGCAAATGCCTCTCTCGTTGTCTCGTAAATCAAGCCTGCCACGTATATAGGCACTGAGCTTTCAAGTATTGCAATTTCGCTTGGCTCAAAAACCGCGCCTGCATTTTTCGTTTCCTTTCCGCTGCTTGTAAGAGGTAATATCCACTCAACGCTTGGCTCTTGGGCTATCATAGATACATATTTTGTATAAACTATGCCGATTTTTTCGTACTCTGCGCTCTTAAACTCCTCACAAAGAGTCTTGGCAAGTAAAAGTGCGTCTTGGTTTGTAAATCTTTCCGAGGAAATTATCTCGCTTTTATATCTTTCACATGCTTTTTTGCCAATCGGGAAAACATCAACATCTCCCATTTCCTTAACAAAGCGGAATATGTTAGCATTATAGCCGCCTGCCAAGCCCCTGTCACCTGCAATAAGAATTATCTTTGTTTTATTACTGCCCTTTGGCGGGGTAATGTAGAAGCTTTTCTTACACTCCTCTGAAAGAGTTAATACATCCACAATGGAGCAAAGGGCATCCTTATACTGCCCGCTTTTTACCCGTGCCTCCTGCGCCCTTCTAATCTTAGAGGAAGCAACAAGTCCCATTGCATTTGTAAGCTGCGCTGTTGACCTTACACTTTTTATTCTATTGCGTAGGCTTTTAATATCTGCTCCCATCTTTTCTCCTTACCAATGATTGTAGATTACATTTTTGCCAAAATTTCTTTTAATTCTTCAATATCCTCTTTTTCCCAGCTACCGCCCTCTATTCTTTCAAGCCATGCTTTATTTTCATGGTCAAGTCTTTCATAAAGGCGATATTCATATTCCTTAATCTTACTAACGGGGATATTGTCAAGATATCCGTTTATAACCGCATAAATTATGGCAACCTGCGCCCCTGCGCGAACAGGAGAGTTTCTGCCCTGTTTTAGCACCTCAACTATACGCTCACCTAACGCAAGCCGCTTTTTGGTATCAGCATCAAGGTCACTGCCAAATTGGGCAAAGCCCTTTAACTCTCTATATTGAGAATACAGAAGCTTTAATTCGCCCGATACCTTTTTCATACCCTTTATTTGTGCAGAGCCGCCAACACGGGATACAGAAACGCCCGGGTTGATTGCAGGCATAACACCTGCGTTAAACAGCTCGGTTTCCAAGAAAATCTGACCGTCTGTTATAGAAATAACGTTTGTTGGGATATATGCGGATACGTCTCCTGCCTGTGTTTCAATAACAGGCAAAGCGGTAATTGAGCCGCCGCCGTATTTTTCATCAACGCAAACTGCCCTTTCAAGTAGTCTTGAATGTAGGTAGAATACATCACCCGGGTATGCTTCTCTGCCCGGTGGACGGCGAATAAGCAAGGAAAGAGCCCTGTATGCTACTGCATGCTTAGATAAATCGTCATAAATTATAAGCACGTCCTTGCCCTGCTCCCTAAAATACTCTGCCATAGCGCAGCCCGAATAAGGCGCTATATATTGAAGGGGCGCGCTTTCGGATGCGGAGGCGGACACGATAATTGTGTACTCCATAGCCCCTGCCCGTGAAAGCTCACTTGCCAAGCTAACAACAGAGGTGCTTTTTTGTCCTATGGCAACATAGATACAAATAACGTCCTTGCCCCTTTGGTTAATAATGGTATCTATGCAAATTTCTGTTTTACCTGTTTGTCTGTCACCGATTATAAGCTCTCTTTGTCCTCTGCCGATAGGTATCATACCGTCTATTGCTTTAATACCTGTCTGCAAGGGAACGCAAACGCTTTTTCTTTCAATTATACCAAGGGCTTGTGCCTCGATTGGCTTTGTACCCTTGTTTTCAACAGGTCCCTTACCGTCAATGGGCTCACCGAGTGCGTTTACTATTCTGCCAAGAAAGCCCTCTCCCACAGGCACGGAAACAACCTTGCCTGTGCGGCGCACAACCGTACCCTCTTTTATACTGCTTTTGTCTGACAGTATAGCAACCGAAACGGTTTCTGTTTCAAGGTTTTGCGCCATACCGTAGCTTCCATCCTCAAATTCAAGAAGCTCACTTGCCATACAATTCGTAAGTCCGTAAACCTTGGCAATACCGTCACCTACAAGAATAACAGTGCCTGTTTCCTTCATTTCCACACGGGATTTGAAATTCTTTATTTGTTCTTTGATTATGCTACTGATTTCCTCAGGTCTTTGGTTCACTCTTAATCACTTCCTTTACCTTGCGGATTTTCTGTTTAAGGCTACCGTCCAAGACAGAATCCTCTGTCCTGATTATAATTCCGCCAATAATTTCTTTGTCAACACGGCACACAAGCTCCACTGTGTGTCCCGTTTTCTTTTCCAAGCTCTTTGTCAGCTTTGTCTTTTCCTCATCTGTCAAGGGCACTGCGCTTGTAACCTGAGCTACTATAACCCTTTTTACTTGGTTATACAGCTTTTCAAAGTCCTCAATGCAAAGGGGCAAAAGCTCCGCCCTGCCCTTTTGACAAAGAAGCTTTATAAAGGATACTGTATCCTCTTTTAGCGCGCCTCCAAGAGTTGAATCAATGAACATTTCCTTTTCCTCGAAGGAAATATTGGGAGAGCGCAAAAAAAGCATAAAATCCTTGTCATTTAAAGCCTCGCCAACTAAGGAAAGGTCCTTTAAATACGCATCCTCTTGCTTTTGCTCGCAAGCCAAGAGAAACAAAGCCTCCGCATATTCAAGGCTTATCTTATTTTTCATCTGTGTCATCTCCTATTTGGGAAATGAAATCATCTATTAGCTGATGGTGGTCCTCTTCCTTGATTTCTCTTTCAATAAGCTTTTCGCCAAGAGTGAAGGAAACCTCAACAATTTGAGCTTTAATTTCCGCCTCCGCCTGCTTTTTCACAAGCTCTGCCTGGACTTTGGCTTGACGTACGATGTCATCAGCCTGCGCCCTTGCATCCTCGGTAATTTTTTCCTGCCTTCTTTGACCCTGCGCCGTTGCCTGCGCCAAAATTTCCTCTGCCCTTTGTCCTGCATCTTCAAGCTCCTTTTCAAGCTCTTGCTTAGTGCTTTGGGCTTCTTCTAAATTTTGACGTGCCTCTTCCTTTTGCTTTTCCAAAAGCTCTTGTCTGTCTTTTAGCATTTTGCAAACAGGCTTATATAAAAACTTCTTTACTATCAAAAAAAGAATTACAAGGTTGCATAAGGAAACCACAATTTGCCATATATTGACCGAAATGATTTCCGATGGTTGCATATTTTTCTCCTTATAACAAGATTGCAGCAGGAACTGCTGATGTCAAAACGCCTACCATTATGCTTGGTGCTACGAAAATGAGCAAAATAGCAATAATCAAAGCGTAAAGACCTGTTGTTTCCGCAATAGCACAACCCATAATCATAGTAGATGTAACCGCACTCTTTGATTCCGGCTGTCTGCCAATAGCCTCACATGCCTTTGCTACCGCATTACCTTCACCAATACCCGGGCCGATACCCGCTATCATAGCAATACCTGCACCAAGTGCGCAGCATCCTAAAATAATACCAATTGCAATCGCTAACATTTAATTAATCCTCCAAGATATATTTATTTATAATTTTTTATTTTGCATTTTTAATTTTTTGTTTTTTCATTTTCTTTTCTTGCTTTTTCCGTTTATATTCTAAATAGCCCTCAGGGTCAAATGCGCCCGAGACGTAAAGCATAGTAAGCATAGCGAAGATAAACGCCTGCAAAAGACCGCTGAACAAATCAAAGTAAACGGATAAAACCGCAGGGATACCAATCTGAAAAATAGGTATGCCTGCTATAAAGGCAGGTGCCCAGGAAAGGAGCATTGCGCTAAGCCCTTGCAGTGCTGAGCCGACAAGAACGGACACAACCACGCCCGAAAGCACGTTACCGTAATGACGGAACGCCATTGAAATTGGCGTTGCAAACTCACCTATTATATTAATGGGGGTAAGAATTGCAACAGGCTCCGTAAAGCCCTTTAAATAGTTTGCAGGTCCACATTTTAGCTTATAGTAGGTTATAATACCGAAAACTAAAATCGACCAGCCTGCCACCACGTTCATATCTGACGTTGGTGGGAATAAGCCAAATAGGGAAAGCAGGCTTGAACAAGCGGAAAGCGCCATAATAGCCATAATAAATGAAGTAAAAGCGCCAAAGGCTTCTCCCATATTTCCGCTGACAAGACCCTTCGCCTTTTCCACAATAATCTCGGCTATATGCTGTCTTTTCAGTGTTGGGTCAATGCTTAACCCGTGAGTTAAATAAAGGCAAATACCAAGTATTGTGATTATAACCAACGCTGAATTTATCTGCGACTCGGTTATTATAAAATCCTGTATTATAAAGGGTATTCTAAAATAAACAAGAGGACCTGTAATTGTCACACCCTTTGAAGCGGGAGTGAACAGCACCTTTAACGTAATGGCGGTTACAATAGGCAGCACCATCATAGCGATATATAAAATATCAAGGGCTAAAAACTTCTTGCCTCTGTTTATCTTCACACATTCCTTTTCCTGTGTGATTACAGCATCACTCAATTTGCTCATTCCCTCCTTCCAAGCCTTCACTTTCGTCCTTGGCTTCAAAAGAAGCGGTTAGCTCCTTAAACTCTTTAACCTGTTTCCTTAGCATAATTTGACGTATAATCATAGAAAGCCTTGGGAAAAGTAAAGGAATAAGGGTTGCCCATAAATTGAAGCACGGAAGCGTAGCACCCAAAACCGCAACGCCTGCCATTAAAAGCAGCCTGCCGATTTGAGAAAGCTTCATCATAGACGCAGCTTTTTTAGGATCGCCCGTTTCAAGCGCCTTTTGGACGGTAAAGCCAAGCAAAAGGAAATTTATAATGCCAACTCCACCACTTAAAAGGTTTCCTAAAAGAACGGTATAGCTCCATTTTCTAATTATTAAAAAGACCGCCTCCATAAGTGCGCTGAAAATAAGCACCCACGCACCTACAAAAAGAGCCTCTTTATAAACAACATTATCTGTCTTTTTTATACTTATCACCTCTTTTGTAAAACAATGGCAAAAACAATGTAAGATACTTAATTATATAATATAATATTTTCAGCGTAAAGTCAAGAAACAATATTATAATTATGCTCACAATTTACAATTTAAACACAAAAGGCAAGGCGAAAAATCGCCTTGCCCTTTTAACTGTATTGAGTTGAGTTATCAAAAATTATCTTGCCGCTTGCGGTAAATTTTTGTTGCGCACTGCTTCTTACTTTTCTACCTCTTCCATGCCGAAGGCTTCAAGGACATCGTTTTCCTTGATGTCATTGAACTTATCAAGTCCAACACCGCACTCGTAGCCTGCGTTGACTTCCTTTGCATCGTCCTTAAATCTCTTTAAGGATGCAATCTTGTCCTCGGAAATTACGATACCGTCACGAATAATTCTGATAGAAGCGGAACGGATAATTTTACCGTCCTGTACATAACAGCCTGCAATTGTACCAACGCCCGGCACACGGATAGTTTGCCTTACCTCTGCGTGACCGTAAATTACTTCCTTAAAGGTTGGTGCAAGCATACCCTTCATAGCTGCTTCAATTTCTTCGATAATTTCATAGATAATTCTGTGTGTTCTTATATCAACGTTCTGTCTTTCGGCAGAGTCAATAGCATTTTTATCAGGACGTACGTTAAAGCCAACGATAATTGCATTTGATGCAGCCGCAAGCATAACGTCACTTTCTGTAATACCGCCTGCCGCTGTGTGAATAACATTAACCTTAACCTCAGCATTTGAAAGCTTTACAAGTGATGCCTTAACCGCCTCACAAGAGCCGCCAACGTCAGCCTTTACAATAATGTTAAGCTCCTTAACACCGTCATTAATCTGGCTGAACAAATCGTCAAGGTTAACCTTTGCGTTAGCCTTAAAGATTTCCTCCTTTGCCTTAGCCTTTCTTTGCTCAGCAAGCTCCCTTGCCATTCTTTCATCCTTAACCGCATTAAACTCGTCACCTGCGTTTGGTACCTCGGAAAGACCTGTAATTTCAACAGGCACAGAAGGTCCTGCTGTCTTTTGTGACTTACCTGTATGGTCTGTCATAGCTCTTACTCTACCAACAGATGTACCTGCAATTACAACGTCACCTGATTTAAGTGTACCGTTTTGTACAAGAATTGTTGCAACAGGTCCTCTACCCTTATCAAGCTTAGCCTCAATAACGATACCCTTTGCAAGTCTGTTTGGATTAGCCTTTAATTCCTTAACCTCTGCTATCAAAAGCACGCTTTCCAAAAGGTCGTCTATACCCATTTTTGTATGTGCGGAAACAGGGATACACATAATATCGCCGCCCCATTCCTCAGGAACAAGGTCATATTTTGTAAGCTCCTGCTTAATATTTTCGGGGTTAGCTGTTGGCTTATCCATTTTGTTAATAGCAACTACAATGTCAACGCCTGCCGCCTTTGCGTGATTGATAGCTTCAACCGTTTGTGGCATAATACCGTCATCAGCCGCTACAACTATAATAGCAATATCCGTTGCCATAGCACCACGGAGTCTCATTGCTGTAAACGCCTCGTGACCCGGGGTGTCAAGGAAGGTAATGTCCTTACCGTTAATGTTTACCCTGTAAGCACCAATGTGCTGTGTGATACCGCCTGCCTCGCCTGTGGTAACGTGGGTATGTCTGATTGCGTCAAGCAAGGATGTTTTACCGTGGTCAACGTGACCCATTACGCAAACAACAGGAGCTCTTTCAACCAAGGACTCCGGCGCATCTGTCTCCTCCTCAAAAAGCTTTTCTTCAATTGTAACAACAACCTCTTTTGTTACCTTTGCGCCAAGCTCATCACCTATAAGATATGCAGTGTCAAAGTCAACCGTTTGGTTTACGGATGCCATAACACCCATCATCATAAGCTTTTTAATAATTTCACCTGAGTTTACCTTCAAGCGTGTTGCAAGCTCACCAACTGTAATTTCATCAGGAACGGTAATGGAAAGCTGTGTGTTCTTTGCTTTTTCAAATGCAGCTCTCTTAATCTTTTCCATAGCCTGACGCTCTTTTTCCTTCTTGGAGTTGAAGCTATCCTTATTATTCTGCTTCTTCAACTTCTGCTTGCCTGCTCCACCGCCAAAGTTACCGTGAGTTGCCTCATAATTGTCAAACTTTTCATCATATTTAGACAAGTCAACATAAGAGGTTCTTGTATCTACAACCTTTGTTTCACCTGTCTTTGTCTTAATTTCAATTACATTACTTTCAGGCTTTTTCTGCTTTGGAGTAACATTATAGGTTTTCTTTTCAAACTTGTCTTTGTCAAAACCGCCAAAGCCGCCTTGACCGTTTGGTCTTTGCTGCTTGTTGCTATTGAAGTCCTTCTTTTCAAACTGTGGCTTACTAAATTCCTTTTTCTCAAACTGTGGCTTTCCGTCCTTTGAAAAATCCTTTTTCTCAAATTGCGGCTTTTGGAATTTATCATTTCTTTGGTTGAATTCCTTTTTCTCTGCCTGTGGCTTTTGCTCTGCCTTAGCCTTTGCCTCCGCTTCTGCCTTAGCCTTAGCCTCAGCTTCTGCCTTAGCTTTTGCCTCTGCTTCTGCCTTGGCTTTTGCCTCTGCTTCCGCCTTAGCTTTTGCCTCTGCTTCCGCCTTGGCTTTTGCCTCTGCTTCCGCCTTGGCTTTTGCCTCAGCCTCTGCCTTGGCTTTTGCCTCAGCTTCTGCCTTAGCCTTCGCCTCAGCCTCTGCCTTAGCCTTTGCCTCAGCCTCTGCCTCAGCCTCTGCCTTTGCCTTAGCCTTTGCCATTTTTGCCTTTTTCTTGTCGGAGGTTATTGTATTTTTACCGTCAAGATATTCCTCTATGCCGCCGCATTGGTTATCAAGCGTCAATATGTTAACTACTACGGAAATTTCGTTTGCCTCTATGTTAGCGCTTGACTGACGTGCGCCTAAGCCTGCCCTTTCAATTAAATCAAGAGCGTCCTTTATATCAAGGTTAAAATCCTTTGCAAAATCCTTTATACGTGCCATATATTTTACCTCGTTTCTTTACAAAGCTTCTTTACTGATAAGATGGTTTAATTCCTGTGAAAAATTCTCATCGGTTACGCCAACCACCGAAACGGTTGACTCCTTGCCGATTGCGTGGGCAATTACACTGCCGTCATAGGCTGATTTTATGCACTTAGTGTTATAAAATCTGCATTTGTCAGTGATTTTCTTTTCCGTGTTTGTTGATGCATCACACGCATAAATAACCAGCCTTACCTTGCCGCTTGGGAGTGATTTTGTCACCAAGTCGGTGCCGATTATTATTGCCCCTGCCCGTCTGCACAGACCGAGCATTGATAATACCTTACTGTTCAATACCGTCTAACTCCTTTGTAAGCGTTTCAATTAATTCCTCGCTTAATTGCACCTCTAAGTTGTTCTGTATTCTCTTTGCTTTTATTGCTTTTTTCAAGCAAGCCTTGTCTTTACATAGGTATGCGCCCCTACCCGATTTCTTGCCCTTTAAATCTATCAAAACCTCGTTTTCGGGAGTTCTGACAATCCTTATAAGCTCTTGCTTCGGGAATGACTGCATACAGCCAAGACATTTTCTCATTGGTATTTTCTTTTCCACTATAGAATACCTCTTTGCCTTAATTATTCGCTCTTAATGTCTATCTTGCAGCCTGTAAGTCTTGCAGCAAGTCTTGCGTTTTGACCCATTTTACCAATAGCCAATGAAAGCTGGTCAGGGCTTACCGTTGCTCTTGTCATACGGTCACCAACAAGCTCCACGTCTATAACGGTTGCAGGAGAAAGCGCCGCCTTTACATAATCGCAAGCATCATCGCTATACGGTATAACATCTATCTTTTCGCCGTTTAATTCTTTAACCACCAAATTAATTCTTGCGCCCTTGTTACCGATGCAAGCACCAACAGCGTCAACCTCGGGGTCTCTTGAATAAACCGCAATCTTTGTTCTTGAACCCGCCTCACGGCTAACGTTCTTTATAATGACAGTACCGTCTGCAATTTCAGGTACCTCTGCTTCAAAAAGTCTTTTTACAAGGTTTGGATGAATTCTTGTTAAGGATACCAAAGGACCCTTTTCACCCGCTGCGCCAACCTGTGTTGCAAAAACCTTAATTCTGTCGTCAACCTTTAATACTTCGCCCGGAATTTGCTCCTCCTTCAAAAGAACTGCCTGTGAAATACCTGTGTCAACTACAACGTTACCTGTGGAGTCCTCAACCTTAGTAACGATAGCAGAAAGCATTTCACCCTTTTTGTCCTCATATTCCTTTGCTTGGTAGCTTCTTTCAGCCTCACGAATACCCTGGATAATAACCTGCTTTGCGTTTTGCGCGCTAAGACGTCTAAACTCCTTTGTTTGAAGCTCATACTCATAATCAGAGCCAATGCTTCTTTTACGTGAACGTGTTTTAAACTTCTTGCCCTGAGCCTTCATATTAATTTCAAGCTCGGTAATTTGGTCCTTTGTAATTTCTGTTTGCGGGTCCTCAACAACAGAAACAATTTTGTATTTTCTGTAAACCTTAATATCCTGCTTTTCATCATCAATTACAACGGAGATATTGTTTGAGCCAAGCTCACGTCTGCAAGCGGTTGCAAGAGCTGCCTCAACCTTTTCAATCATGTACGCCTTTGGAATGTGACGCTCCTTTTCAAGCAATTCAAGTGCTTCAAAAAATTCCTTGTTCATTTTAAACCTCTCTTTTAAAATTAAAATTCAAAATAAATATTCATTTTTCCGATAGACCTTCTCGGAATTTCAACAATTTCATCAACCTCTAAGGTAACTGTTTCGGCAGTGTAGGAAACAAGCCTGCCAATATATTCCTTAAAGCCGTTCATAGGTGCGTAAAGACGCGCCTGCACGGTTTCTCCCAAGCAGTGCTGTAAATGGAAATCGTTTTTAATTTCCCTTTCAACACCGGGAGAGGAGATTTGCAAGGTATATTGCTCCTCAATAGGATTTTTCTCATCAAGAAGCGGGTCAATGGTGCGTGAATAAAGCTCACAATCCTCAATACCAACGCCGCCCTCCTTATCAATGTCAATCCTTAAAAACCATTCCGTTCCTTCCTTAACATAATCAACATCCCACACAAAATAGCCAAGCTCCTTGGCAACCCTTTCTGCAAGGGGTGTAACGAGTGTAACTACGCCCTTTGATGACTTCACGCCTTAACCTGCCTTTCTTGAAATTGTTAATAAAGAGAGAGTGAACTCTGTCAAGTCCACTCTCGCCTCGGTATTAACTGCCACGATTATAACATAGTTTTTTCCAAATTGCAATACTTTTATTAATAATTTTGAAAATTTATTATCTATATATTTACAAAGATGTTTTTTTGTGCTACAATATTTCAAAATGTTACCTATTGGAGATGAATTACTTGAAAAAGAAATATACTTCTACGGGTGTTCTGCTTAGCTTGCTTAAAGCAATTTTGTATTTTGGGCTATGGCTTCTTATTCAATTTGTGGTTGTAAACTTTGCAGCATCTGTAATAAAAATAAAGTTTCCAAGCGTGGACGATTATGATTTAACCGAAATGGTAAACGGTCTTTCCTTGGAGATTAATATAATTGTGGGTGCCTTGACGGTGCTTGTCTTGGCTCTTTTTGCAAAGCTTCAAAAGGATACTTTAAGTAAAAGAGCAAGCATTAATAAATACGCAGGGGGCTTTACCGTTTCCCTTGTGATTATGGGTATTGCCACATGCTATGCAATTACGCTTATTATGGGTCTTTTGGAAATGGCGCACATTTTCCCGCAAAGCTGGGTTGACTCGCAAAGCTCCGCTTATCAGGACGTTTTTGCCGCCTCTCCCTTTATGCAATTTTTAAGCATTGGCTTTATTGCTCCTTTAATGGAGGAGGTGCTTTTCCGCGGATGTATCCTTGGCGTGCTTAAAAAGGAAATGCACCCTTGGGTTGCTATTATCGTTTCCGCTGTGCTTTTTGGTGTTGCCCACGGTACGCCGATTGGTATTTTGTACGCAACCTGCCTTGGCATATTAATGGGTTGGCTGTCAGTTACCTTTAATTCTATTGTGCCAACTTTGATTTTCCACATGGCATATAACTGTACGGTTGCATACTCAGGCGGGGTTACAATGGGTATTGCTGTCCTTTCACTCCCGATTTTATGTTTTCAAATTATCAGCATTAAAAACTATTTCAGAGGTAAAAAAGAATGAAGCTCTACAATACACTTACAAAAAAGGTTGAGGATTTTGTCCCAAATGAGGAAGGCAAGGTTAAAATGTACACCTGCGGTCCTACCGTTTACCACTTTGCCCACATCGGCAACCTTCGTACCTATATTATGGAAGATATTCTTGAAAGATTTTTGCGTTTTTCCGGCTATGACGTTACAAGAGTTATGAACATCACTGACGTGGGACATTTGTCAAGTGACGGTGACACGGGTGAGGACAAAATGCTCAAAGGCGCTAAGCGTGAAAAGAAAACCGTTATGGAGATTGCGGAGTTTTACAAAAACGCATTTTTCAGCGATTGCAAAAAGCTGAACATTAAGTACCCCGATATCGTTGAGCCTGCCACACAGTGTATTGACGATTTCATTAAGGTTATTGAAACCCTTATGGAAAAGGGATATGCTTATCTTGCTGACGGAAATATTTATTTTGACACATCTAAGGTGGAAAACTATAACGTATTAACAGGACACTCCTCTGAGGAGCTTATGGTTGGCGTGCGTGACGACGTTACCGAGGATGTAAACAAGAAAAACAAGAGTGACTTTGTTCTTTGGTTTACAAAGTCCAAGTTTGACGACCAGGAATTAAAATGGAACAGCCCTTGGGGCATCGGCTATCCCGGTTGGCATATTGAATGCTCCTGCATTTGTATGAAACACCTTGGCAAAAAGCTTGATATCCACTGTGGCGGTGTTGACAACATTTTCCCACACCACACAAACGAAATTGCTCAAAGCGAGGCTTATACAGGGGAAAAATGGTGTAACTACTGGTTCCACGTCCACCACCTGAATGACGAAACAGGTAAAATGAGCAAATCAAAGGGAGATTTCTTAACCGTTTCCTTAATTGAGTCTAAGGGCTACAATCCGCTTGTTTACCGTTTCTTCTGCTTGCAATCACATTACAGAAAGCCACTTGTTTTCTCTTACGAGGCTCTTGACCAAGCAACAGGCGCTTACCAAAAGCTTGTTCGTAGAATTGCAGGTCTTAAAAACGGCGGTGAGATTGATAACGAATTTGTTAACCAAGCTAAATTAACATTTATCGAAAAGGTTGGCAACGATATGAATACCGCCCTCGGTATTACTTGTATTTACGATATTTTAAAGGCAAATACAACCGATGCATCTAAATTAAAGGCTATTGAGGAAATAGACAATGCTGTTTTGTGCGTTGGTCTTATTGACGCTGCTAACGCTATGAACAAGCAAGCAGAAGCAAAAACAGAAAAAGAAAATACAAATGCAGACATCGACCCTGAATTAAAGGCTAAAATTGAAGGTTTAATTCTGGAAAGAGCAAGCGCAAAGAAGGAAAAGAACTTTGCACGCGCAGACGAAATCCGCGCCGAGCTTGCAAGCATGGGCGTTACTATTAAGGACACCCGTGAGGGAACGACCTACACAATTGACTAAGCCAATTGCGAGTGATATTTGCCGCAAGGGGCAAGTGATATGCTATTACGCATCGTGATATTGCACTGCGTGCAGTGATATTTTGCTAATACAAAAGTTATAAATATTGTAAGGTGGGGGCTTGCCCCCGCCACTTTTATGAGGTGACTATGCCAAACTGCTGTGAATCCTGTGAGCATTACGATTATGACGAGGAATTCGAAGAATATATCTGCAAAATAGATATGGACGAGGACGAATATCTTCGCTATCTCACAAATAAAAATCAAACCTGTCCTTACTACAAATACTATGACGAATATAAGTCAGTCCAAAAGCAGAACTGATTTGGGACTGACAATGCAAAATCGGCACTCTGTGTGTCAGATGAGCGTTGTAGGGGAGGGTTTGCCCTCCCGTCGAATGGGTCTATATCGCTAAACAATTAAGCCCAAAGGAGATTAAAAATGAATTTTAAAAACAAAATAATTCTCGCTCCAATGGCAGGGGTAACCGATTATGCCTTTCGCAAAATCGCAAGGCGGTTTGGCGCATCCTATTGCGTTAGCGAAATGGTTAGCAGCAAGGCAATCCATTTCAAGGACAGAAAAACCGCTGATTTAGCAGAAATCAAAGACGATGACCGCCCCTTAGGCATACAAATTTTCGGCTCTGACCCTAAAATCATGGCTGAAAGCGCATATCTTCTCTCCACCGCTACCTACGCATACCATAAAAACGATAACATACCAAATGTAATTGACATAAACATGGGCTGTCCTGTTAAAAAAATCGTTTGCGCAGGGGACGGCAGTGCCCTTTTGAAAAGCCCTGACCTGTGTGGCGAAATTATAAAGGAAGTAGTTAATGCATCAAAGGTGCCCGTTACTGTTAAAATCAGGGCGGGATGGGATAAGGACAGTATAAACTGTGTGGAAATTGCCAAAATAGCGGAAGCAAACGGTGCATCTGCCATTTGCGTCCATGGGCGCACAAGAGAACAAATGTATGAGCCTTATGCAAATTGGGAATACATAAAAGCTGTTAAGGATGCTGTGTCAATTCCCGTTATCGGTAACGGCGATATATTCTCTGCCAAAGATGCCATTAGAATGATTGAGGAAACAGGTGTTGACAGCCTTATGATAGGCAGGGGCGCTATGGGTAACCCCTTTATATTTGACGAAATTAATCACTATTTTGAGAAAAAACCGTACACTCCCCCCACAATTTTTGAAAAAATTAAGGTGGCAATGGAGCAGGTCTCCTATATGATAGAGGAAAAGGGAGAAAGGGTGGCAATTTGTGAAGCGCGAAAGCACCTTGCCTGGTACTTAAAGGGCGAAAGAGGTAGCGCAAGCACCCGCGGAGAAATAAACCACGCCTCTACCTTGGAAGAATTAGAAAGTATTATAAACAAATACTTAGAAAGCTTAAACGATAGCAAGGGAATTTAAAATGTCTGAAAAAAAGAAAATTTCATCATCCCCCCTGTGCCTTATTTCTGCTCTTGTTTGGGGAATTTCATTTCCGATGCAGGAAATTGCATCTCAAAACTCACATCTGCTTGATGCCTTTGGCTTTAACGGTTTTAGAATGCTGATAGCCTTCCTTGCCCTAATTCCCATGGTGCTGATTTTTGAAAGACGGGCAGATTATTCACGCAAAAGAATTACGGACACAGTAAAATACAGTATTTTGGCAGGAATCGTGCTTTTTTCTGCCAGCACCTTTCAGCAATTTGGAATTGAGCTGACGGGCGAAAGCGGAAAGGCAGGCTTTATCACAAGCCTTTACCTTGTTTTTGTGCCTATAATAGCATTTGCTCTGTTTAAGCAAAAGCCGTCCTTACTTGTATTAGTGGCTATGCCATTTGCCCTTTGCGGACTTTACTTTTTGTCCTTTTCTAACGGCTTTGGCGCGGTGCATATTGGAGATTTACTTGTCCTTGTTTGCTCCATTTTATACGCTATTCACATTATCGTTCTTGACAAAAGCTCAAAATGCACAAACCCCTTCCTTTTCTCAGGGTTGCAGTTCTTAGTTGCGGGAATTTTAAGCCTTTGTTGTGGCTTTATTTTTGGTACCGTAACTGCACAGGGTATAGGAAAAACAGTTTTACCCATAGTTTATTGCGGTGTTTTCTCCGTAGGTATTGCATACACCTGTCAGCTTTTAGGTCAAAAGAACGGCAACCCCACAGTATGCGCCCTTTTCTGCTCTATGGAGGCGCTTTTTGCGGTCATTGCCGAATGTATAATTGAGCAGCACTTGCCAACGCCAAAAATTATTATTGGCTGTGTCCTTATGCTCATAGCAGTTGTCCTTTCTCAACTCCCCCAAGATATTTTCAAAAGAAAAAAACAGGTTGACTAACAACCTGTTTTTTAAATTTATTCAGTATATGCAAACCAATTTTTGTTCCATTTTTCCACGGTTGCCTCTGCCTTGGCTAAGGCTTCTTGTGTTTTTTCCGGCTCTACATAGCCAAAGGACCCTTTGTATGTGTCTTCAAAAACCTCTGTTAATACATCGTTCAAATAGCCTTGGTCATACACTATTCCGTTAAAAATATAGTCCGTTAGCATTTCCGCACCTTCGTCAGAAAGTTCAGGGAAAATAAATGTCCTAATCTTTTCAACATAGTTAGTCTGTATATATTTTCCGCCTGTGTAAGAAAGTAATTCCACAAATCCATCGGACATTTCTCTGTTCTCGGTTGTTTTAGGCACACACATCAAAACAGTTTCTTTACCGCAAAGAGTGTAATGTTTCTCTTGCCCCTCTGTTACCATGGGATTTGGCAAAACACCAACCTTAAAATTTTCGTTTTGTGAATTAAATAATTCTATTTTTTGTAGCGGTCCATTATAGAACAAAGCTCGACCGTCCATAAATGCATAAACAGGGTCACTGTTCCATTCTGTTCTTGCATAAGCTGCGCTGTTTATATTAAGAATATGTTCTATTACACTGTTAAAATTCGTTTTTCCGTCATACAGCTTGTACTGTCCGTTTTCCACACTTACCTGCTTTATCCCGCCATATCCGTAAAACTGAACCATACCCTGCGTTGCAAAACCGTATGTATCCTCATCAGTCCACTGAGGTGAGCCTGAATTCTTCGTAACAAGCTTTGCCACATTTATCATTTCATCAACAGTCCATTTTCCGTCCTTTACAAGCTTATAAAAATCAGGAACTGCACCGGGTTCAAGCCCATCAAGCATCGCTGCGTTGTAAAAGGTCACATAAGAGGATAATTCATCAAGAAAACTAAAATCTCCCGACACAAACAAGGTTTTTCCATTTATAGTATAAGCCTCAACGGACGCTTGGCTGTAATATGACATATCTAAATTAATATATTTGCTATTTGCAAGGTCGCAAACAAGTCCGTTTTCTACAAGTTTTTGCGCCTCACCGACTCTTGGCATGGCAATATGGTATTTTTGATTTCCAACAGCCTTCGCCTCTGAAAGCAAGGAGGAAATTTGACTGCCGCGGGCGTTAATCCAATTAACAGTCACGCCATATTTTTCAAGTATATCTGCGTTTCTTCGGAGTACAGCATTGTTAACGATACTCTCAGCGCCATCCGACTGCCAATCTTTGGCTATCAGCTCAGGCTGTGTCCACGGAGCAACCGCATTTTCCGTTTCCCAAGTAGTAACGAGAACATTCAAGGTCTGCCCACACCATTTTTCAGCCCATTTTGGTGGTGACGGCGGTACGTCAGGTGGAAAAGCTTCTGTCGAAGAATCGTTTCCTGTGCCACTTGGCAAAGAGGTGTCTGTACTTGCACTACCAACACCCGAATTACTACCGTCTGTAACCACTGCACTGCTGCCGCTATTTGTAGTCTTTGCACCGTTTCCGCAAGAGAACAAAAAGCAAAAACACATAAAAAGCGCTAAAAAGGAAGCCAACAGTCTTTTCACTTTAATCTTTTTCATAGATTATCACCTCTTTATGTCAAAATAAAAACCGTTTCTTTCCTAATTTCATTATACACTACTCTCACATTTGCTGTCAAGTATTGCAAAAGAGACAGGGCTCGCCCTGTCTCTTTTGTGTTTATCAGTTCCAGTCACGGTATTTAAACATTTTTTTGAGCTGATTCATGATTTCTTCGTTTGTACAAAGCTCACAAAACTTGTCATATACCTTTGATGCATCCTCAAATGATATTTTTTCTTTATTTTTCCTAATTGTAATTATCCATGGGATTCTGTAATTTCTTCCTGTCCTTTTTATGTTATCTATCTCGCTGTAATAAACGGTTTTTATTTTTCCAAATTGTTTCTGCTCTATTTTTTCCTCGTCAATATACACAGGCGCGTTCCACTTAAAAATTGCAAAAATTATAAAACACAACTCAATAACAAACACCGCAAGAAAAATACACACAGGCGTTAGTGCGATATCAGGAGTAAGAAGTATTTCTAAAAGTATAATGATCGTTACTAAACTTGCAAAACATAACAAGATGAATCTCGACAAACACGGCATATATTTTTTGATTTGTTTACTTTCCATTATTGTTTCCTCTCCAAAACACATTTACTAAAAGATCGGTGACGCCTCATTTCATGTTTCCTTTACTCGTCCTTTGGCAATCCGTACAAAAAGTTTAGCTTTTCTTTTGAAATATCGAATCCGTCCGGCGGTTGATTTCTATAACATCTATCATTCTTAAATGCAAATTTTGGGTCTTTTTTATATATTCGCCCCTGCACGCGAACCCCCAAAACTTGCCTTGCTCATTTCGTGAAACCCCTGTGCACGCGAACCCCCAAAACTCGCCTTGCTCATTTCGGGGAACCCCTGTGCATTGTAAATATATTTTAGCACAACCTGACCTTCACTGTCAAGTATTGCAAAAGAGACAGGGCTCGACCTGTCTCTTTTGTGTTTATCAGTTCCAGTCACGGTATTTAAACATTTTTTTGAGCTGATTCATGATTTCTTCGTTTGTACAAAGCTCACAAAACTTGTCATATACCTTTGATGTATCCTCAAATGATATTTTTTCTTTATTTTTCCTAATTGTAATTAGCCATGAAAATCTTAAATCCCTTCCCGTCCTTTTTATATTTTCTATCTCGCTGTAATAAATGGTTTTTATTTTTCCAAATTGTTTTTGCGCTATTTTCTCCTCGTCGATATATACAGGTGAATTCAGCTTGAAAATCGCAAAAATTATAAAATATAAACAAACTACAATATTAACAAGAAAAATACACACACATCCTAATTTAAACTTAAACACAAAGAGAATATCCAAAAATATAACATTCGTTATGATACTGGCTACACATATCGCGATACATCTTTCCCAACACGGTCTATATTTTTTGTCTTGTTCACTTTCCATTATTTTTTCCTCTCCAATACACATTTACTAAAAGACAGGAGACGCCTCATTTCATGTTTCCTCTACTCGTCCTTTGGCAATCCGTACAAAAAGTTTAGCTTTTCTTTTGAAATATAGAATCCGTCCGACGATTGATTTCTATAACATCTATCATTCTTAAATGCAAATTTTGGGTCTTTTTTTATATATTCGCCCCTGCACGCGAACCCCCAAGCCTCGACTTCACTCAGCTCGGGGAACCCCTGTGCACGCGAACCCCCAAAACTCGCCTTGCTCATTTCGGGGAACCCTGTGCATTGTAAATATATTTTAGCACAACCTAACCTTCACTGTCAAGTAATAGAAAAGGAGACAAGGCTATTTCTTGTCTCCCTCCCTTATCTCCCATTTATCGATTATCTTCGGATGAAGAATTGTTGTTATCTATTGTATTCTGATCATCACCGGACATAGAATTATCCCCTGTTTGTCCTTTTTTAGGCGAAAGAACTGATATTACAATTAAAAAAACAAGCACTAAAACTGCATAAAAGCCTAAAGAATATATATTTATACAAAAAATAATTTTTGATTTGTAAAAAAATGAAACAATGATAGCATTTACAATATAAATTATTGCATAAACAAAATTAACTATTTGGAATATAAAAGAATATATGCCTATATTCTCTCGAGTTTCTTTTTTATATCTGAAAAAAGGAAAATTTGTTTTAACTGTCTTTGCTTTTTTGCTTTTGCTGTAAAAATCCAACCCTATCGACAACCCGTAAACAAAAATTTCAACTATTAAAAGTAAGAATAAATATAATATAAACTCCATACCATCTCCTAATATGCAAATCTAATTCGTGCCATGCATACACTCGACACACTTTCTAAATATTCTATAATCTCGCCAACAGAACTTTCACTAAGGAGACAAGGGACGGTTTCTTGTCTCCCCTTTTTAAGTTAGTCTTTTTGGTTGAAGTCGATTTTACTTGCTTTTTCGCGATTATCTTCTGTCAGTTGTTCAAATGATACAGGGCTATACTTATAACGCAGGCTATGCTTCAAATACCAGAAATCGTATATTTTATTAACATCAACCGTCTTACTTGAAAACCGAAAGACAACTTCTTCACTTGTTTCTAAGTTTTTGGCAGTAACAGCATAAGACCAGCATTCTATACCTTTGATTCTAACAATTACAGCCCTCATTCTTTCAACTTCGTTATCTTTATAGTGTTTCGCATCTTTTGCGCAAGGAATTATGTTTTTAAAAATTTCCCACATGTACTGTAACACAAAAGCGATCATTAAAAAAATCAAAATAATTCTTTCTGCTACGCTATCGGAATTTATTATTTTTATAATTGCAAAAACAGAAAAACAAATATGGATTATAACAAGCAAAACAAGGATTGCAATGTAATGCTTTATTTGTTGCTTTGCTATTTTTTTCAATTGTTCTTCCATAAAACTATCCCTACCAATTCATATTATTTATTATGGTATCTGACACAAGTTCACTAAATAAATCTCTACCAAATTCCGATTTGAAAGCAAATTTGAACAAATTTACATTTGACAGGGCTTGTTTTTAACTACTTTTTCAGCGGTTTCCAACCGTCCACGGTCTTATTTTCCAATTAACTGCAAAGCTTGTTTTGCAAGCAATCTTTGTTTCGTCCAAAATTCACTATATCTCATACCATCATGTGTAAAATCTTCTTCATTTGCGCATTTTTCAAAATTTTCATTGATTTGAACTAATATACTTTTAATATTGTCGTCTATTTTTTTATTGTCATATAAAATGTTAATGAAATATTCCATATTACACCAATCATCACATAATTCGACAGGTAAATTCCAAAATGCAAAATCTTCAACTTTATTTGCTTGTTCATTATATTGAGCACTTAATTCTTCCAAGCGTTTTAGAGTATATTTATAACAATCTTTGATATGTTTTTCTTTCATGCAATCACCCTCTTAAAATAAATATAGAAATTTTAATTTCCCTATCCTTGCACTACTAACAACCCAGTACGGATTACCATTAAAATGAGCAACGTCAAATCTATTTACTGGATCATTTCCACAATAAGCATAAAGATTAAGACCATTTATATTTTCAGGCTCTATATATGAAACATCATCAATATTGATAAATCTGCCTGTTTGGGGGTCGTAATATCTTGTGTTAGCCTCTATATGTGAATGGGTTTATCATAGCAAGCTGATAATTTGTACCCTCTAACATATATTTGCCCCTGCACGCGAACCCCCAAAACTCGCCTTGCTCATTTCGGTGAACCCCTGTGCATTGTAAATATATTTTAGCACAACCTGACATTTGCTGTCAAGTATTGCAAAAGAGACAGGGCTCGCCCTGTCTCTTTTAGTTAGTCTTTTTGATTGAAGTCAATTTTACTTGCTTTTTCGCGATTATCTTCTGTCAGTTGTTCAAATGATACAGGCGTAAACTCATAAATTTTGCTATG
>JAGANX010000020.1 GCA_017623975.1 Clostridia bacterium | reverse complement strand
TTGCATCTTAGAGCGAATAAATTCGTAGAGAATTTTTTCGAGCTTTGATGCAGACAGTTAAAAAACTTTCAAGTCAAAGGTCGGACAAAGGCTCACGAATTTATCGTTCTAAGACAAATGTGTTCGATTCCCGTAAGGCTACCTTCATTATATACCTTTTAAATGCTTTTATTAAGGACAGTTCATGTCCGCTTTTGAGGGCGTTTGCTAAACGCCCCCGAAGCCACGGTTATGTTAATTAAAGATAGCGCACACCACTCTTGCAAAGCGTCTAAACAGTCTTTGGAAGAAGCCTATCTTCTTTGGCTTGTATTCCAAAGCCATGGACTTTTGTTTTACCTTGTTTAGCTTTTCTACGGATGCTACAAGTGTGGCAAAATTGTGCTTGAAGGTCTTCATATCTATTTTATAAGGATATGCACCTTCTGTTTTTGCGTTAATGATTGCTTTTGTGATTGTCAAAAGAGTCTTGTCACTGTATCTGTGTCCGTCCACGCAGTTTTCCACTATGTGAGGAAGCTCACTAAGGAAGCATTCCTTTATGTAAGGATAATCGTTTTTCACATCGATGCTGCTGTTTGTAAAAACTACAAGGCTGTGAATATTAACGTTATTGATACCTGCCTTTTTCAAGACTGTACGGAGCAAATACTCCTTTTCGTTCATTTGTTCACCTATGTTTTTATCTTGAACTGCATAACCGTTTTGGGCAATTCTTATGTAGTTACCCTTAGAGTCAATTATGATATTTCTTGCAGTATTCTTAACTTCAAGTAAAAAGACACCGCTGTTTGTTACTGCTACCAAGTCAATTTCACTCAAATGACATCCGTCAGATAACTCTACGTTGCGTAAAATTTTACAATTCTTGCTGACGGTTTCAAGGCTCTTGAAGGCTTTGTCCTCTCCGGCTTTGCCTGTTTGCTCACCCTTTATCATTTCGCCTATTTCGGTAATATCGCTTTTACATTTTTTCAAAAGCTCATTAAGATACAAGTCGCCCTTTGTTCTGCTGCCAAGATATGATATTACATCCTGTACGTTCTTGCCGGCTTGACCTGCTTCCTCGCCAAACACGGTTTTAGCAACCTGGCTTTGAAGCTTCATAAGCTCCCTTATCAACTGCTTTTTGGTTACATTTGCGCCACATGCTGTGAGCTTGTTTTTGATTTCAAAGATTCTGTTTTCCATTTCTTTTTCTCCTTTAAATTTTAAAAATTTCTTACTTGCCTTAGACAAGATTATTATACTATGGTATATAAAATTTCAAAAGGACACCTTATGACCGCTTCCTTTTGTAAACGCGTTGTCACCAAAATGGCGACCAATACGCCTGTTATCTCTCTACCATTATTCTATCAGCTCTAAGAAATGAAAAACAGGACACTTCTTGTCCCATCAAAAAAAGAAGTGAGTCAAAGCTCACTTCTTTTATACTATTTTTAGCCCTTCACTATTTCAATGTCCTTAGTATTGGTGCGCATAAGGGCTATGGGGAAACGGCGGACCTGTCTTAGCTTTTCAAAGCCGCCAAAGTAGTAGATTAGTCTTTCCCGAGGGGATAAATCCATAGGGATTGATATTCCAAGACCGGAGCCGTAGCCTGAAAATTCACCTGATATTGGGGTTAGCTTATCATCAATTGTTACAATGCCCCTGCCACATAGGTTATATGCTACCTGGTTATTGGCAATTATTATTGAAAATTCGTACCTTTCCTTTGTGGGAGTGTAACCACGCTTATCAAGTGTTTTACAAATTCTATCGTAAAACTCCACTAAGATTTCATGACTAAGCTCCTTTGGTACCTCCACCTCATACCTTATTATATCTATAATTCTTTTGTTGTCGGAATTTATGTAAATAAGCATATTTTCGTGTGGATGCCACATTGGAAATTGCTCCTCGCTATCTGTTTTTTGAGTACAGTTAGCGTTTCCCTCAAAATCTCTGTAAACTCTTTCTGCGAAAATTATACCGCCCTTATCGTAAGCATATATCATTTTTAGTCCTCCCCGTAAAATCTCATTTCTTCGTTTACCGTGTCTGTTATTACTATGTTGGCAGAGCAATTTGCCTTATCCATGGAGCATGCCTTATACGCTTGTTGCAAAAGCTTTTCGATATCCTTTTCCTCATGGTTATCAAGATACCCTCTCATGTACATATCGTCAACATCCGCAGCTATTATGCCAATATCCTCAGCTTCCACAACGCCAAAGTCATAGTCAATTATAAATATTCTATCATCCTTTATAATCATATAAAGATCGTTCATAAAGGGGAGTCCGTCATCATTTCTTTCAAGAATTCCCTTTTGATCTAAAATATCAATTAGCTTAGGCACTACCTTGGTTGATAAGAATTTCTTGCCAAATTCCATATCCTTCGGTACTTTAAACCAGTTTTGATGCACATACAGGTTTTGCAAAGACTCAACATGACCGCAAACGCACACAATAACCCCGTCTTTTAGCCTGTGTATTTTCAGGTTTTCCTCCATTTTCAACGTCCAGCGCACTCCCATTCGGGTTCTCATTCTATCTGTTGCAACGTAAACTCTTTCGTTTCTTTTAACCGCTACTACTGCTCCCATTTACACTAATTCCTCTCTGTAAATATACTCTATATCCCTTGTTCTTGTATTCATAACCGCTACGGGAAATTGTTTTTTCATCGTTGCGTCCTCTATGCTTTTATACATACCCCTTAAAAGCTCCTTAATAGGCTTGTCCTTGTTTAAAAAGTACTCTCCTATAACAACATCGTTATCTATGGAGTCTGCAAATATTTCCTCAATACGCTCCACTGCCGTGTTTGGCATCATAACGTATGCCTTGTCCTTCTTTGCAAAAACTATGGCACAGCGGGGACACCTTTTATCATCCGTTAAGCCTGCTTCTTCAAGCAAAATCGCAGTCTTGTAATATGTATCATCTATTATTTTCTTTGCGTTAAAGATCTTTGGAAAAATATCCTTATACTTTAACAAATCAGCCTCTCTTCTGCTACCTGCCACTAATATTAATTTGTCAGCTTCACCGTTTGGATGCCATACGCTTTTGTTTTCGGGATAGTTTAAAAAATCCCTCTCTGTTGAGAACAGTGGCATATAGTAAGAGGATTCAGCTATATATACAACTCCGTCTTTATTAATAACTACCATTTTATCCCTCCAAAATTTCGTATTTTCTATCTACCGTATCAACGTATATATACGGTGCGCCAACGGCACTGTCAAGCTTTGCTGAAATGTGCATAGCTTCAAGCATTTTTTCCTTTTCCTGCCCCTGCTCTATATCCTTTATATAAGGATACACAATGCCCATAGTACAACCGGCAGAGGTTGATTTATCGTACTCTACAACAGAAAAATCATTGAACATTTTATATAGCCTATCCTTTACCGCTATAATAAAGGTGGCTTTACTTTTTGGCAGCTCGTCCTCCTTAATTTCAAGCATTCTGCTGTTTTTCAGCTCCTCATAGAATTTTGGAACTATGTTATTAACAATAAAGCTCTTGTCAAATTTCTCTCCCTTTGTATCAAACCATTCAGGATGGGTAAGGAGCTTACGTATGTTTGAAACCTTTCCAACCGAGCCTACAAGCACATCCCCAATCACCTGTACCTTATACCTTCCCTCGTCATAAATACGGGATATGTATTCACCGCTTGTTTCTGCGGAATCCGCCATCATTACTACCCTATCCTTTTCCTTTACTGCAATTACTAAACTCATTATATCCATCCTTTCCTTTTGCCGCATAGTACATTGAAGTAATGTACCCAACTGTTTTTTATTATTTCTTTTGCACCTTTGAATATCGGCGCAGTGACGTTTTGTCCTTGACTATAAGCCCTAAGGAAACATCATCACCTGTACCAAGCCTTGTACCAACGCTTGTAACAAAATCTTCAAGCTCACGCCCCTTGCCCTCCAACAGGCTTATAACCGCAGGAACTACAAGCTTTTCAGAAAAATTGGTCATGCTCTGATAAGGGTTTATCATTCCGTCAGTACATATAATAGCTCCGTCATAGCCTGTTAGGTCATGAACCGTCACATTTAAATGCTTATAAGCATCATCCTGACACATTGAGTAGGTTACATTTGCAACAGGCTCATCCTCATCCTCTGTAAACGGAGAAATTGCTATGCCGTTTTTAATAAGGAAGCAACCCCCATCACCAAGAGACACGCATATGAGACGGTTACCCATTAGCATTACCGCATTTAGCGTTGTGCCGTATGCCTTCACAAAAGATTTCTTTAACGACAGCACCTCACTGTCGCTAAGATCTGCTATATCCTTATATCCAATAGGCTTTTTTTGCATATGGCTATCAACCAGTGAATTCCATTCACATAAGATATTCAATTTAATGTTGTCCGCTATCACCTGGGGCTTGTTCTTATAAAAGGCAGTTTTTTCTATACCCTTTAAAACATTAATAGCCGCATCGCAAGCAAACTTGCTACCTAAATGGCTACGCACGTACACGTTGCCGCCGTGACCGTCACAGGCGGCTATTATTGTACGCTCCCCATCGTGGTATGATGCTGAAAAGTCCTGACACCTTTTACCTGATGCAATATGGGAATACCCTATTGAGGTTTTAACAAAATACATGCTCATCTTTACCACTCCCAATCATCTACTTCATTTAGTGCCTGTCTTACCTGTTGAACAATTTGCACGTTCTTTACGCCTTGATTTGTAGAAACACCAATGGCGGTGGTTGTAGATTTCACCTTTGAAGCGGTTAATACCACAATTTGAATTATCTTTTTCAAAAGGCTCGCATCCAAGCAGTCGATTACATCTCCGTTACCTGATACGAACTCATCTAAAACCTTACGGGTTAACTCATCATTGTGCATTATGGAAATGCCGTATTTCAATGCAACCTTAAACCAAGGAAGGGATTGCAGCCTTTCCATTTCCTTTTTTAGAGGATACTTTGTAGGGTGTCCGTCTGTCATCAAAAGGATGATAGGGGCAACACCGCCAAAGTCAGGCATTATGCCCCCCTTGGACTCCTTTTTAAGGATATCAAATAGTTTATCGTATGCCAAGTGTAAATTGCTCCAACCTCCACCCTTCAAGTCCTTAAAATCGAAGCCTTCTATTGGCTTTGACTTGTCCCCATTTAAGAAAACGGCATCGTTGGAGAATGGAATGACTGTAATGCAGAACTCAACATTTGCATTTTCGTCCTGCATTTCTGTCAAGTGTGTTTTTATATCACGCAAAGCCATGTTCACTTGGGAAATACGTTTTCCTTGCATACTTTTTGAGGTGTCAACAAGAATTATTACGTTTAACTGTTGCTTTGCTATTTTGTCCATATTTTCTCCTTACCACTCCACATCATCAATTTCTTCCAGCTTGTTAGCTATTTCATTTTGAGCCATAGCGTTTGCATTTTGGTTAGGTGTGTTATTGGCTTGATTTGTTGTTGCGGAGTTGGATTTTACCTTAGAGGCAGTTACCGCTATAACCTTGATTACCTTACGAAGCGCCTCTGCACTATATACTTTAAGCACAGTTTCGGGGTTGCCTGTAAACTTATTAAGAACATCCATAGCCTCGTCAGAATCAATGTTGATAGCAAGCGCATATTTAAGCGCCACCTTGAACCAGCCCTTTTTCTTCAATGCATCAAGGTGCTTTTCCCAGTCATAGCTTGTTGGCAAGCCGTCTGTCATCAAAATTACGATTGGTGCAACACCGCCAATGTCCGGCATTTGACCGCCCTTTTCCTTCTTTGTAAGCCATACCGCAAGCTTATCATAGGCAGCTGACAAATCAGTGCCGCCGTCTGCTGACAAATCCTTCCATTTAAACTCACCCACGTCCTTAGGCTCTGAGTATATCCACTTTGCGCTGTCGGAAAATTTAAGGGCTGAAATCTTGATTACCGCATCAGACGTATCATCCTGTATTTCAGGCATTATGCTCATTACGTCACGAATTGCGTTATTTACCGCGCCGATTTTTTCTCCGTCCATTGAGCCTGAATTGTCAATTACAAATACCAAGTTAAGCTCTTGTCTTGCGATTCCTTCGCCAAAATTCATTCTATCCATTATCTTATTTCTCCTATCGTATTTTCGTTAAATTTTATTTTCAGGTTTCTTATAATAGGTATGATGCCATCACTTGCAACGGTTTTGGTGTTGCCGCTTGCATCCTTTATTTCCACATCCTCCAAAAGTGCTAATTTAATGCCCCAAAGCGATGGGTTATTCTTGTTTGCAACCACCTTGCCAACCGGAAGCAAATAATCAGAGGAGTACTTGTCCACATGATTTGCATATACCATTTTGCCAAGGTCAAGGGCTATTGTGCTCCTGCCTATATGCAAGGAACAAAAATCCTTTGTCTTTTTATTACATAGGGGACACTCAGAGTACCTTTTCTTTTCCGAGTAGCCAACTATATACTCGTGTCCGCAGTGGGGACAGGTAATTAGCTCATCACGGAATTTTGTAAGCAGCTTTATCCATTCAAGGGCAGTTGTTCTTTCGTTTTCTCTATCTGATAGACCGTCAACGAAGGTTCTATGAAAGGCTTCCTTTATATATAAAGGTATATACGCCCATCTTCTCAGCACACTTGAATGGTAGCCGCGAATTGGTCTGTTTGACTTGTCGGTTTTATGGTAAACAAAGACAGGATTTTTGCCAAACAGGTCATATTCGGCATCCTCATCAACTATGTCATATTCTTTAAGCCTTTCCCCCTCAAAGGGATTGCCTAAGCATAGGGTCATAAAGAGAATAACTGCCAAGGAAAACCTGTCAGAATGAACGTCAGGCAGCTGTACCCCGCCATCCTTAGTTTTGTCACCGCGGACAATTTCAGGTGCCATATAACGCATTTTACCAAGCACGCCTAAGTTCTTTTTATCTGCTGTTATATTGTCGTTATCACAAATAAGCAGCTTTCCTGTATCCGGGTCAAAGAAGAAGCTTCCGTCATTTAAGTCTTGATACGAATATCCAAGCTCATGCAACCGTTTAAAGGCAGTGCAGAGGGAAATGCACCATTTTAGCATTATTGCCTTGGACTTGAACTGGTTTTTTCCCGTGAGATAAGATACAAAGGATTGATAGTTTTTAGGACGCAGGTCCATTATGTATCCAAGCTTACCGTCTTCAAAGTCAAGCAACATCTTAGGCCATAAAAACTCCCCCGAGGGTGCGCCCCTTTCAATATTGTTCTTTAAATTGTATCTAAAATCAGCGCTTTCCATTTCCTTGTAAACTTTCAGTGCGTATTGCGCACCTTCCATCTCAACTAAATATACCTCACCTTGACCTCCTTCACCAAGTAAATCCTTTACTGTAATAATCTTGCCATCGCAATCAATTGTGTCGTTTTTCTTAAATCTCATAATTTCTCCTTTCTAAATGTAGCATCTGCCAAATGTCTGTCAAGCATTTCACCTCCTGCAATCAAATTTTACCATTTATGAAAACCGATTATAAGGACAACTTATGTCCACCTTAACGCTGTTATATTGTTTTATTGATATAGAAAATGAAAAAGCCCCGAACAAAAGGAAATTCATCCAATTTTCGGAGCATTCTATTATTAAATTTTATATATGTTCAAATGTTCATTTGCTTATTTATTATATGTGTATGATAAGTATTAGGTGTAAATTGTTTCTTTTGTGTGACAAATTAGAGCCGGCGCCCATTACTGCCGTTATCCATTTGAACGCGACTAAAAAGTAATATGACGGTGCTTTTTGGGCTAAGAAAAGGGGATGACACATTAAGGCACAACCACAACACACAAGAAAAGAAAAAGATTAAAAAGATTAGCAAAAGCTTTTCTTGTGCAAAAATAAGGTTGAAAAGCTACGCTTTTCTTCATTAATGTGTGTTGTTATTGGCGTTTTCACCCCTCCACGTACCAAGTACGCGTCACGGGGTGAAAGCACCAATTTCTGCTCTTAATCTGCCTATCCTCTTAAAACAGGGGCGACACATTAACAATAAAAAACAGGAATTTCAAAGAATTCCTGTTTTTTCGTATTTTGTTCTGTATTTGCTTGTAAAATCAGGATTGCTAATGTGTCAGCTCCTACCTTTATGCTTTTTTCTTAAATTTGTTCATTAATATATAAGCCAAAACCAAAGCTGCAACTGTTACTGCAAGAATTGTGTACATAGCACCTTGGCTTACCACTTTGTCAAAAAAGTAAATATTACAGTCAATGGAATCTTTAAGTCCTTTTATTGCCTCTTTTGGCATACCGTCACTTGCCATTTTTTCAAATACGCCTCTTGTTGCGTGGGTACGGAAAAGTGATGTTCCGTAAGTACCCGGTAAGAAGGAGACTGCTATTTGAAGTCCCTCTCCGAAGGAGGAAATTGGCATATAAGCACCGCAGATAAAACCGTAGCCTGCACTGACTATTGAGCCAACTGCGGAAATTTGCCCCTGTGTTGACAAAAAGAAATTTATAACTGACGACAGTGCCGTACCGAAGAAAACGAGAAGCAAAACGTCCAATATCAATAGAATCACGTCTAAAAACGATAGGTACCAACCAACAATTGCCAAGTATATAAGGCACAGTGCCAATGCGCATAAGCATATAATCAAGGTAGATACAAGGGAAGCTATATAATAGGAAAGAGATAAAACATGACTCTTTACAGGTGAAATTTTCAAGTCCTTAACGGTTTTGTTTGCCTTATCCTGTACTGACAAAAAGTTTGAGCAAAAAGCAACAGTAATACAGGAAACCGCCAAAAGCGAGGATACAAGCTGACCGCCAACCAATCCGTTAATTACCCCGTCCGCCAAGGTAAAGCCCGCAGGCAAGCCTGCCAAAAAGCTATTCTTATATACGTTACTTAAAAAGGTAGCGTACAAAACGAGCAAAATGCCCGGTGTTATAAGGGCGGTAAAAAACATGCCCTTGTCTTTAAAGAAAAGCTTAATATTTCTTTTAATTAGGGTTAAGGCTATTTTCATTTTCCGTCACCCCCTGTTAGCTTCTTTCCCGTAACATTCAAAAATACATCATCCATTTTGCCCTTTGTAATTTCATAATCTACAAAAAGCTCTGTATTTTTTACAATAAGCTCAGTTGCTATTTTGGTGCTTAGTACGCTGATTCTGTATGCATCCCTAATAGGCTCATAGGGTAAGCCAAGGCTCTTTACCTTTTCTTCCTCCACGTTGTAAATAGTAATGTAGTCCCCCGTATATGCGTTTTTAAGCTCCAATGGAGTGCCCTTTGCAGATACGCTACCGCTGTCTATTATTACAACGTAGTCCGCCTCAGACGCTTCCTCCATATAGTGAGTTGTTAAAAACACAGTCATATTTTCGTTTTTACGAAGTGAGTAGATTACATCCCACAATTTTTTTCTTGTTTGTGGGTCAAGACCTGTTGTAGGCTCATCAAGTATCAAAATTTTAGGGCGGTGCAAAAGAGCTCTTGCAATATCAATTCTACGCTTCTGTCCTCCTGACAGCTTGCCAACCGTACGTTTCAAAAGGTCATCAAGATCAAGCAGTGCGCAAAGCTCCTTTAATCTTTCCTCAAACTCTGCCCCGACTATACCGTAAAGGGCAGCTCTGCTTTGCAAATTGTCATAAACGGAAAGCGGCATATCAAGAACAGAGCTTTGGAATACAACGCCCATTTTCTTTTTTATCTCGTCTGCACCTTTGTCAATATCTACACCGTCAACTAAAACCTGTCCGCTGTCCTTACTTAGTTGTGCGCAAATTATGTTAATGGTGGTAGATTTTCCCGCGCCGTTTACACCAAGGAAAGCAAAAAGCTCCCCTTCCTTAACGGAAAAGCTTAAATCGTTTACCGCTTTAACCTCTCCAAAGCTTTTATTTAAATTTTTAATTTCAATTATGTTGTTCATCAACTGTCCCTCCTTTTGCTTTATGCTATCAACAAATTACACAAAACGCAAGGACTATTCTCCATTCGGTTTGTTTTACAATTCATTCGGCTAAAATTCCAACTGAGTTTTTGCAAGTCCCTGTGGGCAAGCGGAAAGAATTGCTGTTTTTTACTTTGAAAATTTGTCTTTACCAAATTTTTATCATTTCACAGTTGCCAAGAGGTATCTTGCTTATTCCTATTGGCAATTTACCCTGTGCGTATTTTTCGCCAAAAAGATTATAAAGCTCATATTCTCTCTCTGCTTCGCTTTCAATGTATATTCCATCTGTGCCTGTTGAATTAAATATGCAAGATTTTTCGCCATTTTCGATTGACACAACTTCATTTTGATACAAAACAGCCACACTCTGTCCGTCCTTTTGGGATTTTGCAAACGTGTAATCAGCATCAACTCCGTTTAGGGTTAGCTCTCCGCTTAGTAAGATATCACGATGCTCTGTCCAAAATTTCAAATATGATTTTAAAAGTCTTTTATGCTCAGCTGTTATATTGTCAAAGCGCACCGAAATTTGAGGAACAGCAAACATTATTGCCAAAAGCTGATACATAACGCTTTCATTTGTATCATTCTTATTCCACATAAGCATATCGCTATGCACAGGAACCGTATCTGATGTTATACGCAAATCAAGGGAGCAAATTCTGTTAGCAATTGCATCATTCGGGCAGTCCCCTACGCGCAAAAGATTTCCAAATTGACTTACAATTGGTCCCACATAATACTGACGGAACTCAATTAAAATTTCAGGGTTTATCTTTTTCAGCTCTGTTGTTGCCTCGGTAAGAAGCTTTTGGAGTCCTTCTTCAACGGACACCGTATCCATATCATCATAATTTGTAGGACTGCTTTCGTCAAGGTTAAAGCTGTCAATAAAGTCAAGCTTTAATCCATCATAGCCGTATTTTTTCACATGACTAACATATATATCTATCAAAAATTTGCGCACAACAGGAAAACGCGGGTCTAATACTGCTGTATTTCTTGTTTCTCTTGTATTTAAGTACATTCCCTTAAACCGTTCATAGCTTTTACTTTCAAAGCCAACAAAAGGAACAGAAAACCACAGCATAAATTTCATACCTATTTTATGAATTTCGTCAACGAACCTTTTCATATCAGGTATTTTCTTTTCGCAAACCTCCCAGTCACCGCAAAAGGCATACCCACGGTTGTTGTCATCAGTTTGCCATCCGTCATCTACGATTACGGTTTCCATGCCCAATTCTTTTGCTATCTTACATTCATATATAATTTCTTCCGGTATTGTTTTTTGGTGGAAACTGTACCAACAGGAATACATAGGCAGGGACGCTTCCTTTGGTGCGTATGCACTCTTGTACCCTAAGCCTGTCCACCAATCCCGCACTGAAATTACAGCTTTATAAAAGGGGACATTTCTGCGGTCAAGGCGAATCACAACCTCATAGCTTTTCATCTTAGAACAAATTTGTGCAAACATGTCGATTTGGAAACGCACCTTAGCTGTTTCCTCAACAACTCCTGCCTTCATTTTAACAGGGGAAGCAGGGTCTGACAAAGCAATTGTTACACGGTTTTGGTTTGCTTTGTTATATATACAAACAAGGGGCATTCCCGATGCGGTTTTGCTTTCATTTGTACGCATCCACCAGTTTGGCGATATATTATGCTGATGGAATGACTTTGATGACCAAAAGCCGTACATATCTACATGGTCCTCTTCCCAACTTATAGAAAATACACTTGGAGAGCATTCTTCTTCAAACTCTATTTTCACTTGGTATTCACTGATTTCTCCGTCTTTTATCTTTTTGAAATCTGCTGATTTTATTTTATTCTCGGTTGTATATCTAAAATTCATAGCTGCCTCTTAATTTAAGTACTTGTTAATATATGGAGTTAAATGCTCTTTTTCATCTTGGCTCAAAAGCTCCCAATGCTTATCAATATATTTTTTCAATGCTTCTTTGTTAATCGCCTTTGGCTTTTCACCAACCCGTCTTTCGTAATTTTTGTAGAATATATTTTCCTTTGCCTCGCCGTCTATACCTAATCCGGTTAAAATGCTGTCATCGAACGCCATCATTTTGTCTTCGGTTGCAATAAAGCGGGAAAGAATATCAATACACCACTCGTGACATTTGGAAAGCCAAGGGAAAGTACCGTCTGTGCCAAGCAACACCCTGTCGGAATACTTTTTAAAGAATTCACGATAATAGTCATGCTGCCTTTCAAATGAGTGATACATTTCACATCCCGGCGTTAAATCCACACACACCTTGGGGTATTTTTCAAACAGTTCAATCACACGATTGGGTGTATCACCGCAGAAAAAGAAGTGTGCAAGGGTCGCATTTAAGTTAGGGTGATTTTCAAAAAGAGTTAGCGTCTGACTGTACATTTCCTCAAAGCCGGGATATGTTCCGTCACCGTAAAACCATCCCTTATCAATAAAATCTTGGCTTGTTTTACTTCTGTCCCAGCAATCAATTGGATCATTAATATGGAAAACTATGTGGGTGCCATCCCTTTCCATTTCCCCGTACAATTTATCAAGAGCAGGGTGATTTAGGTTATTGCCCAGAGTTTTTAAAACAATTGGCTTTCCTTCAATAAGCTTTATCCCGTCAAAGCCTATTTTCATCATTTCACGGTATTGGGTAATTAAATCCATACCCTTTGGCATATCCTCCGTTATAGGATAAATCATATGGTCAAAGCCACCATGAATATATGTATTCGGATGTGCTATTTTATAAAGGGCGCACATTATGTTGTTGCAAAAATTTCTCTGCTTCGTAGGCACGACACAAATATTAAGCGAACGTAGGTCTGAATCCCTCCTGTGCTTTTCAAAGCAATCTATAAATTCAAATTCTTCATTTTCCCACGCCTCAATGTGCATATGGGTATCTATCAAGTTTTCGTTTCTCATAAGAATCTCCTCTTACATTTTTTCTTAATTTTATCACAGGAATTTAAGTTTTTCAACATATAATATTGAATTTGAGATTGTAGTATGGTAAAATATATTAAAAATTTTCAGGAGTGTGTTCTTATGAAGATAATGTCATTTAATTTAAGATATGACGAGCCATATGACGGAATTAATGCTTTTTCAAACCGTATTCCAAGGGTGCTTGATACAATAATAAAGGAAAGTCCGGACGTCATCGGCTTCCAAGAGGTAACGGACTCAATGCGAAAAACTATGAGAGATATTCTTACAGACTATGTTACCGTCGGCTGCGGCAGAGATGGTAACTACCATGGCGAAGCAATGCTTATTGCCTATAAAAAAGACCTTTTTGAGCTTATTGAGGTGAAAAACATTTGGCTTTCCGAAACGCCAAATATCCCCGGTACAAAATACGGCTTTGACCATAGCGGTTGCCCAAGAATGTACACATCCATTCTTTTGAAGCACAACGATATTGAAAAGCCGTTTAGATTTATTAACACCCATCTCGACCATCAGGGCGAAAAGGCAAGGGTCCTTGAAGCGGAGCAGCTTTGCTCTGACATTGATAAGAACGAAGAATGCTTTATTTTAACAGGTGACTTTAATGCCACACCACAAGCCCCGGAAATTCAGCTTATAACCGATAGACTAAAACACAGAGGATGTGTTGATTGCACCAAGGACTTAGGTCCCACCTTCCATGCCTTTGGAAAGCTGCCACAAGATAAGCACGTTAAAATAGACTACATTTTTACAGACGGAAGATGCAAAAACGCATACAGGGTACAGGATATTCCTGTAAATGGACAGTATTATTCTGACCACAACGCAGTTTGCGCTGAAATTGAGCTATAATAAAAAATCATTCAAAAAAAGAAAGGCTTTCGAAGTTTTCACTTCAATCTGCCTTTCTTTTTTGTTGCTACTAAATTATAGCTATCGTCAATTCTTTTTAAAACCTCTTGTGTTGACAGCCTTCCGTCAAGAACTAAGGTTGCCCACATTTTCTTATTCATGTGGTATGCGCGAAAATAGTTTTCGTTGTCAACTATCATATTCAGTTCTTCGGGGTCAATTTTTAAGTTGATTACCTCTAATAAGTCTGTGCCGTCAAGTCCTATTTTTTGGGGCGGGACATTCATTTTTATGAAAAACCACTTTTGATTATCCTTACGCCTAAAAACAGCAGTTTCATTATCGTCTTCAAAGGGATGTTCCGGCAAAACTCCATATTTTTCATATACCGCATCAACTATTTCTTGTGTCTGTGGGTATTTATGGTATTCTTTATCGTAACAAGTTGTATAAATTTTCGTGAGCAATTCGCTATACTCTTTCCTCACTTGCCCTACAAAAGAACCGACAGCGCTATCAACCAAATGAAGTGTATATTCATAACCAAACGCATCATCCACTACTTTGGTATTTAGTTCCCCGTTTTCTTGTACGCTAACAGTCATTTCCAACTGATTGTCACCAATAAATTTTGAAAAAACAAACACTCCCCCTCGCTTTTCAAAGCCGAAGGACATAAGTTTATCTAAATTCAATTTCATAATTGGCTCAAAATTTCCTCTGCATTAGTGTCGGGCTTTACTTTATACATTATCTTTTCAACATTTCCCTTTTCATCAATTATAAAGGTTGTGCGCACAACACCCATTGACATCTTACCGTAAAGCTTTTTTTCCTGCCATACTCCGTAGGCTTCAATCGCCTTTCTTTCAGGATCGGATAGAAGAACAAAAGGCAAATTGTATTTTTCGGCAAATTTTTGGTGTGAAGCTGTGCTATCCTTACTGATACCAATTACTTGAACACCCTTTTTTTCAAATTCCTTGTAAAGCCCTGCAAATGCACAGGCTTGCCTTGTGCAGCCGGGTGTATTATCCTTTGGGTAAAAATACAGAACGACCCTTTTACCAAGAAAGTCGCTTAAAGAAACCCTTTGCCCGTCTTTATTCAAAAGTGTAAAATCAGGTGCTTTATCTCCTATATTTAACATATATATCTCCTTAAAAAGTAAATTTATCTACACAGGGTCTAATTTTTAGTAAGCTCACCGCGTAAATTTTCTTCCATTAAATGCTTGATTTCTTCCTTAGACAAGCTTTGGCTGAATAAATAATACAGCTTTGCAACAGATGCCTCAGTTGTCATATCAAAGCCGCTAACCGCACCCGCCTCTTTTAAAGGAGAGCTTGTAGCATAAGTGCCTAAGGAAACCGTCCCCTGGGGACACTGTGAGCAAACCGCCACAACACTGCCTGCATTAAACGCCTTTCTAATAATTGGCAAAAGACTGTCACCTTCACCGGGGATGTTACCTGCACCAAAGGTTTCAAGCACTATGCCGCGCAGCTTTTCTGTCATAAGCTTATCAAAAATCGGGAAGCTAATCCCCGGGAACACCTTTAAAACCCCTATCGGCACATCTTCAAACTTACGAAGATCAAGCGGCAAGCCTTCCTCCGTTCTCGGCGGTGGGGGTACGGGTAAATAGCGAATGCTAATGCCTGCCTCCGCTAAGCGCGGACAATTTGGCGAATCAAAAGCTAAAAGACCGTCTGCTGACATTTTCGTTGCTCTATTTCCACGAAGAAGCCTGCCGCCAAAGTACAAGCAAACCTCCTTTACCCTTCCTTCTCCTGCGATAATCAGTGATGTAACAAGGTTATCCTGTCCATCGCTTCTGACCTCGCACAAAGGAATTTGTGAACCTGTTAAGATTACAGGCTTATTCAAGTTTTTAAGCATAAAGGACAAGGCAGAGGACGTATATGCCATAGTATCAGTGCCGTGCAAAACAACAAAGCCATCATATTTTTCATACCTTTTGGCTATTTCCTCACCTATCTTGTTCCAATCGTTAACTGCCATATCAGATGAGTCAAGCAAAGGGTTCATTTCATAAAAATCATAAAGTGGCATGCTTTCATCGTGCAAATCGGAAATAGAGTCAAGGACTGTTTCAAGATATCCTGCCTTGGGCATATATCCGTTTGCACTCCTTATCATACCGATTGTACCGCCTGTATGAATTATGCAAATACGCTTTTTAACCATAATAACCTCGCAACGTGCTTATTTGCTATTATTTTAACACAAAAAATTACTTTTGTAAATAAAATACTTGACTATTACCACTTTAAGTGATAAAATGTTTAAGAATTGAATACAATGTTTCAGGGAAAGGTGAAATTCCTTATCGGTGGTATAGTCCACGAGTACGCTTGTACAGACTTGGTGTAATTCCAGGACCGACGGTTAAAGTCCGGATGGGAGAAATGTTGATGGGATGGATTTTTAGCGCATTTTTGTTTCAAAATATGCTTTTATCCACACTCCCCTTGGTATTTTACGCTTTCAGCACCTGAAATTTCAGGTGTTTTTTGTTTATTTTATTCAATTCATTTTTCTGTCTGCCATTAGTTGGAGGTATTATGAAAAACAGCTCTAAAAGTATTACGAAAAATAAAACCAAATATACGACAACAGTGGGCATGCTTTCTGCTATTGCATATATTTTTACCTTAGTCGGACATTTTTTGCCTATTCGGTTCTATGATTTTCTATCATACGACCCTAAGGATGCAATTATTGCCATTGCCGGCTTTTCTTTGGGTCCTATGGCTTCTCTTTTGATTTCCCTCATAGTTTCCTTTCTCGAGCTTGTAACAATTAGCTCAACAGGACTTATCGGATTTGCTATGAACGTGATTTCAAGCGCTTCCTTTTCTTGTATCGCTGCGCTGATTTACAAATGCAGAAAGAGTATTAATACAGCCGCCCTCGGACTTTTAATTTCATCTCTTATTACAGTTTTCCTTATGGTTTTGTGGAATTACCTTGTAACTCCCTTGTATATGGGTGTTCCAAGAGCAGTTGTAGCAAGCATGATTTTGCCTGTATTCTTACCCTTCAACACCATCAAGTGCTGTCTTAACAGCGGACTAACGATGCTTATTTACAAGCCTTGCGTACAGGCAATGCGCCGTGTGGGGCTAATAAAAGCTGCCGATTCTAATACATCTAAAAGCTGCTGTAACACAAAAGCACCCATTGTTTCAATTTTAGATTTTGAGATAGCAATCGTTACCGTCATCCTATATATGGTAAATTTTTGTTGACATTTTCAAGATTATATGATATGATATAATTAGAAAAATGTGCTAACGTGCAGTTAGGAGATCGATATGAAGAAAAAATTGCTATTGTTTATTGCGGTTTTAGCCATTGCAGCTTGCCTGTTTGCCTTGGCTGCCAACGCAAGCGGCGTTTATGCTGACTTTACACAAGCAGGAGCTAACGGTGAAAAGCCAATTTTCAATTGTCTTGGCTATGCGGTTGACCCTATCGGAGGCAGCCTTTGCGCCGAATACACCGTAAACCTTGAAGCATTAAAGGCTTATGAAGAAAAAATCGGTGGAAAGCTAAATTACGGCTTGGTTATTACTAATCCAAGTAATGTTGAAAACGGCAAGCCCCTTGATGCAAACGGAAAGCCCACGGGCGCTAATAAGGACAAAATTCACGTTATCAGCTTAAATAATGACAACCGTACATCTATCGTTACAGTAATTGTTACAGGCATTGATGCTTCGGCTTACAAAAGTGAAATCGTTGTTAACCTTTTCGTTCAAGAAAACAGCAAGGTACAGTATATTGCTGACGAAAATAAATCAACCGAGACCTCTACATCTACCTCATACGATAAGGTAAGGGGTCCTCTTGAAGTTACAGTCAACGATATCACCTACTCAATAGAGGGTGAGACCGAGCCTGCTTGGGACAGAATCAGACAGCAGAATGCTTCTAATGCAGATTACAATGCAGGCAGCCATTATACCGAGGATGAGCTTCTTGGTAAAAAAGGCTGGTTTGGTATTAGAACAGGCGGCGTTATATCCAAGGCAAAGCTTATAATCACCGGTGGTAGCGTGCTTGGGCTTAGTAATGCGGCAGACTTTATGCGCCACTATCTTGATAACACAGGTACTAACTACAACCTTGACGTTAATAAGTTTATAAGCTCTGACAGCGGTGCTAAGAAAAGCAGAGACGATGCTATTAACAACGCCCTTCGTGCATCTGAGCAGCTTGCTCGTTTTGGTGAAGCATTAACCATAAACCAGCTTATAGAAAACCATCCAATGCAAGACACATTGACCGATGACTGGAAGTATTCCTTAGGCTCATACTTTACCGATGTTGATGTTATCAATTTAACAGTTACAGAGGTAAACGGTGTTAAAACTTATTCAGCGGACATTAAATATATCGTTACTGACTTCTATAACTGGGACACTAACGATTATTACGAATTTAAGCAAGTAGTTTCCCCACACGATTTACACGAATTGCACAAGGGAGGCATAGCACGTGAGTTCTTAACCTACGGTGAAATAACTTACAAAAATATCACCTGGACACAAGGGCAAAAGGTTGCGGATATTGCCGGTCTTAACTAAATATGCAAAAGCGGATAGCCATATGAGTTATCCGCTTTTTTAGTGCGCAACAATTGTATATATTCACCAAAAATAATCGCATTTATTTTTATAATATTGTTATATTTTTGAATTGATTTTTAAAGTGCTTAGTATTATAATTAGAGTGCTAACATTATAATATAAAGCTATCATTGGAATCTATACAAATCTACGTGAAAGGAAAGAAGAAATGAAAAAACTGTTTGTTTTTTTAACAGCTATCGCTTTCGTTTGCTTGTTTGCTATGAGCGTTAGTGCTCAGACCACCACCTGTGACGAACATAAGTTCGAGTCTGCCGTTATCACGAAGGCTCCAACACATACAGAAGACGGTATTTTAACATATACATGCTCTGTATGCCACACTACCGAAACAAAGGTGATTACAGCACGCCATACATACCACTCCGTGGTTACAACGCCTGCAACCTGTACAACAAGCGGTGTTATTACCCATACTTGTGAATGCGGACAAGATACCTATACCGAAACTCTTGACCCCGTGCACACATATGTGGAAACGGTTATAACTGCTCCAACCTGCTCTACAAACGGCTTGGTAAAAAAGGAATGTACCTCCTGCGGTGCCTCTGTACAAGAGACCCTTTTGGCTCGCCACACTCCTTCAAACGTTGCCTTGCTTTACGCCCCCTCTTGCTTCTTTGAGGGCTCTGCACGTTATGATTGTTCAGTATGCGGCGAAACAGTAATGCAAGCCATAGAAAAGACTCACAAATACGAGTCTGAAATTACAAAAGATGCAACCTGTACAGAAAACGGTACTTTAAGACATACTTGCTTGTATTGCAACACAACACACGTTGACGTTCTTGTTGCAAAGCACTCCTATTCTATCACAGGTGACCCGACTGATATTATATACCACGACTTTACTCAAACAGGTATTAAATACTACAAGTGTGATAAGTGCGATATGGAGGAAGGTCTTATCGCCAACCCAATTTTCACCTTTGTGGGATACTCTACATCCGTACCTGAATATACCGATACATCAAAGCAGACCCTTGTTGATATCTGCTGCGGTTATACTGTTAATTACGAGGCGCTTGAAATGCTTCAAAGAGTTTGGGCTGCAAACGGCAAAACCTTTGAGTTTGGCTTTGTAGGTGCTTATGAGCATTGCTTGCCTGATAACACTGCTCCTCTTGACAGTGCAACGGCTGAGCCTATTGTTACATCCGACCCATCAAGCTTTTCTGTTAAGAAGCTTAAATTCCCAAACAAGCCATACAGCACAATTGACGGTCGACTTGTAAACATCGGTTATAACGACCATACAACCTATTTCTTTGTATGCCTTTATATATATGACGGCTCTAAAACCGTTTATATTTCAGACGACAGCTGCCGCGAAATGCCCCTTCCTATTTCATATTCAATGCTTGTTAACGGCGGCGACCACGATGACGTTACTTCAAGCACAATAAAATTCCCTAACGGAATGTCATACTCAACAATTGAAGGTACACAGCCCTCACAGGCAAGACTTGATTTAATTGCTAATTCTACTGAGGTTTATAAATCAGAGGCTTCTACCTCTGACTCTGTAAACGATGAATCTGTAATTTCTTCAATCGGTAGCCTTGGTTCCTGGGCAGGCACTGTGCCTAATGCAAATGAGCTGCTTAACTACTACTTGGAGCTTGGCGGCGAGGCAACCCACTACCACAAGCTTGACATTGAGGCTCTCCTTAATGATAGCACGGAAGCCGAGGATAGCTGGATGAATTCCATCAACAACATTTTGAGAGCTGCTGAGCTTATGGCAATTGTAGGTGAGTCTGTAAACATTGACCAAACTGCTGAAACATCCGTTCAGCTTACCACATCAAGCTGGTTGTGGAACTCTAAGCGTGACTGGTATCTTACATTTATCGACGGTCAGTATTACACAGACACCGACCTTAACAACTTAACTGTAACAGTGGATGCTGACGGCAACAAAACTTACTCCGCTGAGATTGTATATACCGTTATTGACTATTACACCTTCTATCCATACAAGGACGACCAGAATAGCGATCAATTCTTGATTTGGGGTCCTACAAAGCAAGAGTTAGCACAGCTCCACTTGGACGGTAACGCCCTTGACTTCTTAATCGAGTCCTCTATCACATACAGTGCTACATGGCAAGAGGGTCAAAGACCATTCATAGATGACGGTTATAATAAGACAACTGTTACTATAAACGATAATAATACAGAAGATACCAGCGATGACGTAACAAAGACAATTGATGAAACTTATAGTGCAAACAACAAGATTCTTACAGTTATTGCTACATCCAAGGATAACCAATAATTAAACATAGCGTAGTGCCCTTAAGGACACTACGCAACGAAATAAATCCCTTACGGGATTTGTGAAATGCACTTCGTGCGTGAAATTCGCTTTCAGCGAGTGAAATGCCTGCGGGCGTGAGGGGATTTATTTCATTTCACATCGAGCAGAGCGAGATATTTCATAATATTCGACAGAATATTATTTCACATTTTGCGAAGCAAAATATTTCACTATCTGCATTTGTGTCTACAAATGCAGTGCTTGTCACGAAAAGAGGACAGAGAGTGTGAAAAAACATTCTCTGTCCTCTTCCTTTCGGTAGGTAATATATCTGTTAAACCTAAAACTGTCCTTAACAGCTCTTTTCATTCCGTTCTTTTTGTTATCAATATTATTTTTTGTCAGGAGCAACTCCGCCGGAAAGGAAGCGTATAGCCCTTTCCACCGCATCCTTGGAGTCGTACCAAGGCTCACTGTCATAGCGGTAATCGAACTTTTTGCAATACCAAGAAACATCCTTTATGATTTTATCAAAATACTTTTTTTCTACTGCTGAAATATCTTCAAAAAAGTCACTGTATTTTTGCTTATCAAGCTTCTTTTTTGCATATTCAATCATCATTTGATAATGTGGCAAGCAAAAATATTTTTGCGCCCTGAATTTCACCTTAAATTGAGAATCGTAAGCGTACAAAAGAACAGTGTTTTCTATCATACGGTTATAATGCGGCTCTAACCTTTCACAAATAAAGCAGGTTTGGTGGGCGCTTCTTGATGCCTTTAAATGGTTGCGTGTTTTACCGCCAAAAAGGTTAGTTAAAAAATTGCCGTCCATTTTTTCCTTTAAGGTGTTTAAGTGGCTTTCCAAAACGAGAGCTAATGAAAGGCTATTATTTTGTGCAACTAACATATCAAAGTGCTCAGAGCAAAAGCCCTTTTCGTTTGTTATCATACGGGTGGATGGCTCCATCATTGACGGACCAAGAGCCATTTCAACCTCTTTCCTTTCAAGTTTGTCAAACAGCTTACAAATTGGGCAATCACAAGTTCCTGATTCCATACCTTTTTCAAAGGCTTCGTTAATGGGAATTGTATATATCTGTTCCATATTTTCCTCCTTATAATCGAACGGGTTTGGTTCCCGTAAGGCTATCCTTGACTTAATTTAATTATAATGTTATAATAGAATTATTGCAAGACTTATTTTGTAAAAATGGGAGGAAATATGGAAAAAGTTATCCCTTTTACCCTTGAAAATGGCATTTCGGGGGTTAAAATTGAAAATCCGCCAAGGATAAATATTTTCAAGACCTTTGATTGCGGGCAGTGCTTCCGCTTTGACCCTGTATCCATTTTTGGCAATAAATATGAATACGGTGGCGTGGCTTTTGGAAAATATGTTATCTTTGGACAGGACACGGAAAGCGAACTTTATATATATAACTCAACCGTAGAAGATTACGAAAATATATGGCGCACGTTTTTAGCCTTTGATGTTGATTATGAAGAAATAGACGCACATATCTCAAAGGTTCTGAAAAGCGAGCATATTGACAAAGCCATTGAATGTTCAAAGGGCATTAGAATACTGCGGCAGGACAGTTGGGAAGCAATTTGCTCTTTCATCATTTCGCAAAACAACAATATACCAAGAATTAAGAAGATTATTTCCTCTCTTTGTCAAAAATACGGACAGAGTGTCTGTTTTTTAGATGAAACGCACTATGCATTCCCTTGTCACGAGGTGCTTTTAAATGCTGGGGAAACGGAAATCTTTGCCCTTAAAACAGGTTTTCGCGCTAAATACATAATTGATGCTTGTCAGGCGATTTTTGAAAAAAGAATTTCCATTGACTCCATAAAAAATATGGAAAAGTTTGATGACTGCGTTTTGGAGCTTTGCAAGGTTAAGGGCATTGGATTAAAGGTGGCATGTTGTGCTTTGCTTTTCGGCTTTAATAAAACAGAAGCGTTTCCAATTGACGTTTGGATGAAGCGTGCGCTTGAAAAATATTTTCCTTGTGGAATTGACTTAGCCGCCTTAGGTAAATGGGCAGGAATTGCGCAACAATACCTATTTTATTACGAAAAGTACATCCAAAACTCTTGACTATGAGAGTTTAATGTTATATAATTTAAGTGCTAAAATATCATTATGATGAGGTAAGAAAAATGAAAACAGTATGCTTTGGCGAAATTATGTTAAGATTAAATCCTAACGGATACACAAGATTTGTACAAACAGATACATTTGGCGCTACCTATGGCGGCGGTGAAGCAAATGTGGCTGTATCCTTGGCTAACTATGGCATTGATGCATCTTATGTTACAAAGCTTCCTAAGCACGAAATCGGTCAAGCGGCAGTAAACTCTTTGAGAAGATACGGCGTTGACACAAGGGATATCGTAAGAGGTGGCGACAGAGTTGGTATTTATTACCTTGAAACAGGCGCATCCCAGCGTCCTTCCAAGGTTATTTATGACAGAGCCTACTCTGCTATTGCTATGGCAAAGAGAGAGGACTTCGATTGGAACGCTATCCTTGACGGTGTTAATTGGTTCCACTTTACAGGTATCACTCCTGCCTTGGGCGGTGAGCTTCCACAAATTTGCCTTGATGCTTTGAAGGTTTGCCGCGCAAAAGGCATTACAACAAGCTGTGACCTTAACTTCCGTAAGAACCTTTGGACAAGTGAGCAAGCAGGCAAGGTTATGGGCGAGCTTATGAATTATGTTGACGTTTGCATTGCTAACGAGGAGGATGCTGAAAAGGTATTTGGTATTAAAGCAGAAAACACAGATGTTGACAAGGGCGTTGTAAACCACGAGGGATACAAGAGTGTTGCAAAGCAGCTTTCCGACCGTTTTGGTTGTAAGAGAGTTGCTATCACACTTCGCACAAGTATCTCCGCAAACGACAATATTTGGGCTGCTATGCTTTATGACAAGGCAGAAAATGAATACTACTTCTCCCGTTCCTACAACATTCACATTGTTGACCGTGTTGGCGGCGGCGACTCCTTTGGCGGCGGTCTTATTTATGCTTGCTTAATGAACAAGTCATCCCAGGATGTTATTGAATTTGCAGTTGCTGCATCTTGCTTGAAGCACACAATTCTTGGCGACTATAACTTGGTATCGGTTGCCGAGGTTGAAGGTCTTATCAAGGGCGGCGGAAGTGGATGCGTACAAAGATAACTACATACAAAAACCACGGATCAGTCCGTGGTTTTTGTTATGCATTTTTATAAGGTACGCGGGCGGCAGGGACTAACTTTGATGCAGGTTCTGTATGTACGGTTTGGTCGTCAAAGAAAATGTGCGCGCCGAAGGCTTTTAGAACTGCACTCTTTTCAATGCCGCCAAGAAAAAAGGCTTCATCTATACGAACATCCCAAGCGCGAAGGGTTCTTATAACTCTTTCGTGGGCGGGGGCGTTACGGGCGGTTACTAACGCTGTTCTTATAGGAATTGGTTCACTTCCTTCAAACTCCCTTTGTACTACGGAAATAGTTTTCAGAAGTTTTGCAAAAGGTCCCTCGGGCAAAGGTTTTTTAGCGTTTTTCTCCTCATGCTCAGCAAAGGCAACAACGCCCTTTTCTTGATATATCCTTTCGCTTTCATCAGAGAAAATTACCGCATCTCCGTCAAAGGCTATTCTTATCTGCTCTATTTCTTCATCAGGGTCTATTGGCAAGCCACTGTTTGAGCAAATAATACCTGCGGCAATATTAGCATTGATGGCTTCCTGCACATCACTTTCAGACGCGGACAAAAACAAGTCGGTTTTAAAGGCAGTCAAATACGGGGCAAGGGATTTACCGCTAACCAAGGCGGCTCTTGAAATATCAAGACCGTAATGCTTTATGGAGTTAAAAATACGCATGCTTGTGGCTGTGCTGTTTTTTGACATTACAATTATCTCTGTCAACTGCTTTTCCCCACAGTTTAATTTGTGCAACGCCTTTACAAGGGGAAAGGCTGTACCCGGCTTTAAAATATCATTTTCGTGCTCCTCTTGATACTTTGTAAATGCCTCCAAGCCCTGCTCCTCAAATATTTTATTTTCCTCCTCCAAGTCAAAAAGCGCCCTTGAAGAAATACCTACAACTAATTTTCCATTTAAATCAAGCGCCATAAAATCACCTCTTTCTGTTTACAGTATAGCATATGAATTTATAATTTTCAAACATTTACTGTACCAAATACAAGACACAAGAAAAAAAGATGGCGAAAGCCATCTTTTTTTATTAATTATTGCTCTTTTGTGTAGATTAATACCCAATCGCTGCTTTCACAGCCCTCGGCATAGGCTTGAACGTATAAGCTTTCTCCCACGGACAGTTTAATATCTTCCAAATAGAGGCGTGGAGCTTTTGCTGTCTCTACTACACCATTTTCACCTATTTTGTAGTAATAGCCATCTGCATAAGCAACGCTCGTCCAGATTATCATAGTTGAGTTTACCTTTGAAAGCTCAGGGTTGCTGAGCTTTACTGTGTAGGTAACCGGCTCTGAAAAATCACCGCTCTTTAAATCTTCATTATATGTCTTTGCCCTTATTCTGTAAGTTGCACCTATTTCCAATGAGCTATATACATTAGAGCTAACCTCCACGGTAGAGATTTCCCCACTCTTGCTTGTAATTTCAACAATATAGCAGCCGGCGTTATCTACCGCATCCCATATAACATCGCCATAGTCAGGTCTTATGGTTACGTTTGTAGGTGTGCCTAAGGTCTGTCTTTCATCTGTACAGGTGTATTCTACCCAATCGCTTTCGATGTAACCGTTTGCAACGCCCTCCTCGGTTGGAATTGCCTTAACCTTTATTGTGTCGCCGTTTTTAAGCGCTGTGAAGTGGTCGCCGTCTCTTGAAACAGTCCTGCCAACACCCTCGTTGATAATAACAACGAAGTGGGAAATATATCCAGAGTAACCGTACCAGGTCACGCCACCATTATACATTGAATAATCAAGGTCAGACACCTCAAGCTTAATACCGTCAAAGCTAATCCATTGGCTCCAATCACTGTCACCCACATAAATGTCACTGTAGGCTCCATCGTTCATAACCGCGCGTGCTCTTATGGCATAGCCTTGATACAGGCGGTTATTACCCTCATTCAAGCCATCTCTGTTTCCGCTGAATATAACTGTACCCTGTGCGTTTTTAATTTCAACCTCGTAGTGATAATCCCAAAAATCTATTGCGTCTGCGTTAAAGCTTTCTACATAACCGTCGTTGCTAATCTCAATGGTTGGCACAGGAAGATTGCCTGTTATATAAATGGTATTTGAATATCTATGATCATAGTAGTCCTCTTCATAGCTGTCAAAGCGGAAAGAAACACCAACGCGGTACATGCCTGCCGGATACTTATCCGGGCTTATTTCAACCTCAAAGGTTTCAAAATTGCCAAAGGGATAGAAGGTGTCAAAGTCCTCAAACATCATAATTCTGCGGTATGACTCTTCCCAGTTAACATTTATTACCTTGCCTGTTTCTTCAATGTACCTTTCCATTTCATAAAGGAAGCCTGTGTAAATTTCGTCTGTATCCTTGCCAAACCAAGTAAGGTAATGCTGAATACCGCTTGCACAATCGTTAATTACCCTGATAATTGTGCTGTTAAGCGCACCGTCAATCAATGCATTTAGCTTTTCCTCCTCAGTATCACAACCGCTTGTCAGGTCATAATAGTACTCGTCATACATAAAGGACTCAAGCATTTTTGTCTTGAAGCTATACTCATACCAATCAGGGTACTCATATTGCATAAGCGCTCTTAGAAGCTCACGCTCATCAAGGTTGGCAATATTCTTTTCTCCTCTGCCAAAGCTAGGGTAAACTACGCTTCCGTCACCGCCAACAATAACATCCTCGCTTGTTGTACCGTCGCCACCGCCAACAACCACATCCTCGCTTGTTGTACCGTCGCCACCGCCGACAAAGTCATCCTCTTGACCAAAGTCAAGACCTAAGAGCTTTTCAAATATTGCTCTCCAACCAAAGAATTCAATGATTTTGTCCTCGCTTGGTGTGATTGCCTCGCCCTTCATAGCGCACACGTATGCGTTAATCCATGCTTCCTCATCAAAGTCCGTCCAGTCTATTACCTTTGATTGATGTACGGTTTCTATAAGATTACCGTTGTTATCATAAACGCCTACCTCAAAGGTAACTGTCGCTATTTTTCTTCCATTTTCTGTATTTAAATAGCTTGTAGGATTTACCGTTACCTTGTATCCGTCTATGTTGAAATCAAATCTAACAAGATTGCCCTCGCTGTTAACAGGCTCAAAGTTATTAATGCTACTGTCACTCAAGGTCGCTTCCACAAAGCCACGACCATCCTTATAGTTAACATCTGCCAATATCTCATAGCCGAAGGAAGCCTCGTAGGAGGACTCAAACCTTGTGAAGTAGTCACGTACAATAAGGTATGCGGTGTTGTTATTTGTAAAGAAGTCCTCATCTCCAAGATAGATAGTAACACTCCACTTGTCAAATAGCTCCTGCCACCTTGCCTTATCGGTACCGTTTTCGCTATAATCACCGTAATTCATAAGCTCGGCAGCTCGTTGATAGAAATATAGCTTTTCGTGATAGAGTATATTAGCAGTACCCCAGTCACCTCTTTCTATGGCTGCGTCATACTCGGCTTGGAGCTTATCTAAAATACTTGGGTCGTCGCAAAGCTCCAAAATGTAGTTAGCCATATTTATTTCTTCAAGATTTGTACGATGAATTCTAACACGCACATTTTTTGCAATTGCTATTCTTAAAAATCCGTTTTCCAAGTAATCAAATGTAAATGCGGCTGAATTTAAGAAGGCGTACTTGCCTGTCATATTCATTTCAGGCTTTTCAAGCTTGCCTGTGGTTACATAATCCTCAACATAATGCTCGGAATAGTCATTATCTGAGAAATAAACTCTTACACGGTACGTGGTTTCTGCCAAAAGATCCTCAATAGTTGTGTAATAATTAAAGTCCTCGTCTGTATATACAAGCTCATCACCACGATATAGCTCAAGCCTGTCAAAGGTTGCACTTGGAGAGGTTAAGCTCAGGCTGACATTAATTGAAAGACCGCTATCTGCTTCCTGGCCAGCTTCGGGGAAGTCCCAATGCTGATAATAGCCTGCCTCAACCTCAAAGCGGTCAACCGCACTAAATGTATTAAAATCATAAGAGGCTATGCTATGGATGTCAACGCCTGCGCCGTTGTGTATATCTCCAAGCAAATAAACAACTATAAAATATGTACTGTCTTCACCAAGACCGCTTACATCAATAGTGTTTTCCCCTACGCTTGCCCTTTGGTTTTTAACTATGTTGTTTTCACTGTCAAATACCGCAATGCCAAGCCAACCGCCGCTTAACTCTGCTATACGACCGAAATCATTTATGGTAAGTTGACCTTTGTAACTATCTGTGGTAATTTCAATGTTTCCAAAGTCAGTAACACTAATGTTATCCTCGCTATAAGGCAAGCCAACGGAAACGGTGTCATTTTCGTTCATAAACTCGTCTGTACCGTCAGCGTTGATATATGTATTAGCAATATACTCAATATCTGTAACTTGGTATTTTTGTTCCTTGGTTGCGCCCTCGGGAATAGTTACTGCTGCATAAATGCAGTTATAGTGCTGACCGTTTTCCTCAACAAAGAAGGAGAAAAGGTTACCGCCTATTTGATATTTTGTACCATTTAATTTCAATGAAAGGATTGTATATTGGCTTGGGTTGTTGAGCCAAATTTGGATGTAGGCTGTTTCACCCGCTCTGCTATACAAATCATAACTTGATTCTTGTGGATAGTTTGCATCAAAATAATTGTTACTATTTGCAAAGAACTCTTCAAGGGATGTCTTTACACTTCTTGTGCTTCTTGCGGAAAGCATCCTATATGAAAGGAGTGATGCTCTTTGTGTCAAGCCGCCCGGCAAACCGTTTGTAGCAGACGGTTTATCAGCAGTTACAAATATGCCAAGATATTTTGGCGTATCGCTCGGGTCAGGGTTCGGTTTTGGGTCCGGGTCAGGGTCTGGGTCTGGGTCTGGGTCTG
>JAGANX010000019.1 GCA_017623975.1 Clostridia bacterium | reverse complement strand
TTCCGCCATAGACGATATACTTGCAAAGAAGGTGCTTCGCAAGTTGGAGATGCAAAACCCAATATATATAAAGAACGAGGCAGACGGGCTTTGCGCATTTCTTGACAATCTTTTCGGTCAAGACAAAATGGTAATTTGTAAAGCCTTTATGGCAAGATTGCAAAGAACCATTTAATAAATGAAGAATGCAAAACGACACTCTGCGTGTCGCCCTGAGTGGAGCGCAGCGGAGTCGAATGGGTCTATATGACAATGCAAAATGATTTTCGGTTTATGAAAATCTGCATTAACTATTCACTGATTTTTGGCTTTGGCGGAAATACTCCGCCAAAGGCCTAAAAAGGTATGAGAAGATTAAAAGTATAACAAGTTTAAAAAGTACAATAAGGAAAGTAACGCATGAATTATTTAGACATTTATTATCGAGCGCTGGTTGATTACCGCAAGAATACGGTTCCCTTCCGTGAATGCGCTAACCAGCGAATAAGCACAGCTAAGGCAGATGCTAAAAACGATATCTTAACTATAACAAGAAAAATCTGCAAGGTGGAAACCGATTGGGTTGAGGCTATTGAAGAGGGTCTTGTACATGTAGAAAAGGCTATTCGTGAGGAAAGGCAATTTATACGCTCCAACGGTGAGGTTGTGGACATTGAAAAGGTTAAGAACGTGTCCCGTGACTCCGTTGAGCATTTGTCGCGCCATAGTAATCTTATAACCAGATACGAGGAGGGTGAGGATATTATCCCTGACCGTCTTTACACTGTGGAGCGTCTTTCTGATTTTGCGGTTTACGAAAACCGTTTCCTTTACATGCTTCTTTGCTATTTGCGTGACTTTATTACCTTGCGTTACAATAAAATCCTTGAACTTGAACATACCTATAACGGCAGTATGACGATGAACAAAAACATAGTTATGACAAAGCGTAACCTTGTTTTTGAGGTGAAATTAGAGGAAGAAAGAAAAGACGACCTTTACTTAAAGCGTCAAAGTGAATCAAGAGATATTATAGTCAGAATTGGCAATCAGCTAAAATTGGTTCTTGCGTTTTTGGCAACACCCTTAATGCAAGAGGTTTCAAAGACTCCTATGCTAAAACCGCCTATCACTAAAACAAACGTGTTAAGAATGAACCATAACTTCCGTGGCGCATTGAAGCTTTACGAGTTTGTAAGCGCCTACGATAAGGCAGGGTATGAGGTAGAGGAAAGGGTTACAACCCAAAGCCCGTTTAGAATGGACATAGGGGACGAGATGGCAGAGGTTGTAATGCTTGCTTCCTTCTTAACCTATGAGCATGGCTTAGGCTTAAAGGGTGAGCTGCAAGAGGAGTATGATTTAGAGGAGGAGAGGCGCAAGGAGGAGGAAAAGCGCCGCCTAATCGACCAATTAAAGGCTTTAAGACACCGTATCCGTGAAAACGGCGGTGACCCGGAAGAGTATATGCTTATGCTTGAAAGGACAAACCGTCTTTTACAAGAGGATAGGGAAAAATTACAGCTTGCAAGGGAAGAAATAGAGCAGTTAAAGGGCGATATCAATACCCTTGAAAAAGAGAAAAACAGCTTAAACGAGGAAATTACAAGGCTAAATGGAGAAATCGTTTCTATAAACGAGGCGCACGCTAAGGAAATAGAGGAAATAAACGAAAGCCATATAGCCGAGATTAATACAATTAACGCTTCCCACGAGGAAGAAAAGGCACAAATCAGTGCAGAATACGAAAATAAGCTTGACACTCAGAGAAGTGACTACGAAAATCAGCTTGAAGTACAGCGTACAGGCTTTGAGGAAACAATCGGCGGTCTTACAGCTACCTTGGAAAAGGAAAGAACAGAGCATAAGGAAAGGGTGGCTGCTATTGAGGAGGAAAATGCCCTTGTTATCAACGGTGTGCGTGCTATGTGGCAGGCAGAGGTGCGTGAGCTTAAAGGCACCTGCCAGGAAAAGGATGTTAAGATTGGCGAGCTGAAAATTGAGTGTGATAACCTTGAAGAAAGACGCAAGGTTAGTGATGCAAGGCTTGTGGCTATCCGCAGTGAGCATGGCTTAGTAGGTCCCACAGAGGACTTTACAAGTCAAAAGTGCTTTGAGGAAATGGAGAGCCAGCTTGATGCCTTTATCAGCTTCTTTAAGAAGCAGTGGAACATAACCAAAAAATCCATTCGTGAAAAGGCAAGAAAGGAATATAAGGAAGCAATCAAGGCAGAAAAGGAAGCTAAAAAAGCGGAAAAGGAAGCTAAAAGGGCAAGCAAAAACGTAGTTGAAAAAACAGAAAAGCAGGAGCTTGACGAGATTGTACAAAAGTTAAAGGCAGAGGTTGTTAAGGAGCTTCGCGCAGTTCCGCTGTTTGAAATTCCAACAGGGGATGAAGATGAAGGGGGAGTAGAGGGCATAACCAATATCCCACAGGCAGAGGCGAAGGATAATGCTGTAACAGCCGACACACAAGAGCCTTTACAAAAAAGCATAGATGCAGCTGATACTGCGGCTGAAACGAATGACATCCAAAACAAAGAAGGAGAAGCAGACTGATAGATTATGAAAACTAAGAATAGAAAGAGAAAGGCGTTATATGCTCTTTGTGTTATTCTTGTTCTTATTGCCACGGTGCTTTTAGTAGTCACCTTAATGACGGGCAGCTTTAATTTAAAGGATGCCTTGCTTGGCAGGATGCGAATTGAGATGATATACTTGCTTGTTATTATCTTTTTGGCATTACCCGTATTACTGTTGCTCCTTGCAATTGTAATAAGGATGGACACAAAAAAAGCACAGAAAAAGCCAAGAGTGTTAAATGTTACAGGCGTTTCCTTAGCCGGCGGACAGGCAACGGTGTTGACGGACACCGTTGCAACGCAAGATCCCAAGGCAGAAAAAGCGCAGGAGGACGAGGGCGAGATAGCAGAGGAGGAAAATGAAGGCAAGGGCAGATTTTGCAAGCTTTGCAACCTTGACGAAATAAGGGTATCCTTGCAAAGAGCAAATTACGACGACCATATAACATTAAGACAGTTTTGTGAGAATTTTAGGAACTATGCCGCATCAAGATTAAAGCTATACTACGATATAGACGATATAAGAAGA
>JAGANX010000018.1 GCA_017623975.1 Clostridia bacterium | reverse complement strand
CAAGAGTTAGTCCTACCACATTAAAAAAGAATCTGGCGTTGATCAACGCCAGACCCAAAAAAGTTATTGGTTATCTTAAACCTATTGATTTATTTGAACTTTTTGTTAATTCCTGTTGCACTTAGCTTGACAATTTATCATTTTGTTCCGTATTTGCTTGTAAAATCGGGATTGCTAATGTGTCAGCCCCTTTTTTGCTTATATATGCTTAATTCTTTATTTTCGTGTTCCTTTTTCATTTTCTTTTCAAGCCTTGTAATACGTATAACCTCTTTTGCATGCTCGATAATTTGATTTGGGCTTTCCGCTATATAGTTAGCACCTGTTTCGGTGAGCAATTCTACGCTGCGGTATCCCCAAGAAACACCAATGGAACGCATACCGGCATTGATGGCGGTTTTAATATCCACATCGGAGTCGCCTACAAAAATGCATTTATTGGGTTTAACGCCAATCATCTTGGCAACAAATAAAGCAGAGGCAGGGTCAGGCTTATGGGGGAGGTCGCTTTGACCCAAAACAAAATCAAAGGCATCAAAGCCGAAAAGCTTTGCAACTATGGTTTTAACAAATTTGTCAGGCTTGTTTGACAAAACGCCAAGCTTAAATTTTTCGTTTTTCAAAACCTGCACAGCTTCGTAAATTCCTGTAAAAGCCCGTGTTTTATCACAAAAGCATTTTTCATATTCCTGCCCGTAAATTTCAAGGGCGCTGTCTATAATAAAATTTTCCGTTTGCACAGCGGTAGGCAAGGAACGGCGAACAAACTCCCGTGAACCGTTATTTATAAAGTTTAAAAGCTCAAATTTTGTGCGTGGCTCATAGCCTAAAATAGCAAGGGTAGAGTTCATAGCGGTTTTTAAATCATCCATTGTATCGGCAAGAGTACCGTCAAGGTCAAAAATTATTCCGTAAGCCATTTGTTCCGCTCCTTTTCTTCGTTTTTGATATTTTATCATATTTATATTAAAAAATAAAGAGTTTTTTCACATTTTGTTTATTAAGTGTGGTAGAATAAAAAAAAGTCATTTTGCGAGGTTAAAAATGAAAATTTATAATTCTGTGAGCCAAATTATTGGAAAAACACCAATATTGGAGCTTGTTAATATAGAAAAAGAAACTGACTGCAAAATTTTTGCAAAGCTTGAAATGCTAAATCCCGCAGGCTCGTCAAAGGACAGAGTAGCAAAAAATATTTTAGATGAGTGGGAAAGGGCAGGGAAGATTAAGCCGGGGGGCACTATAATAGAGTCCACCTCAGGAAATACCGGCATAGGACTTGCCTCTTGCGGTGTTAGCCGCGGCTACAATGTAATTATAGTTATGCCCGACACAATGTCAAGGGAAAGAATACAAATAATGGAAGCCTATGGGGCGAAGGTGGTTTTAAGTGACGGTAGCTTAGGTATGAAGGGCGCAGGGGAGCTGGCACAGAAAATTGCCAAGGAAACGCCAAATTCCCTAATAGCAGGGCAATTTGAAAATATGGCGAACCCAAACAGCCACTACCTAACCACAGGTCCTGAAATTTATGAGGATATGGACGGACAAATTGACTATTTTGTGTGCGCGGTAGGTACAGGCGGTACTATTAGCGGAGTGGGGAAATACCTAAAAGAAAAAAACAGAAATATTAAAATAGTGGCGGTTGAACCGCAAAAAAGCCCACTTTTAAGCGGCGGAGTGGCGGGAGCCCACAAAATTCAAGGCATAGGCGCAAACTTTATCCCTGCCACCTTGAACAGAGAGATATATGACGAAATTATAACTGTAAGCGATGAGGATGCTTACGAATATACTGCAAAAATCAGTAAAAAAGAAGGGGTGCTTGCAGGCATTTCCTCAGGCTGTGCATTGTGCGCCGCTATGGAAATTGCAAAAAAAGAAAAGGGAAAAAATATAGTTGTTTTATTCCCCGACACAGGTACAAGATACCTTTCAAACGGTGTGTGGGATGATTAGCCACTGCCAACCCCAAAATAAAGGAGGGAAGTTATGGAAAAATTTGAATATCACGGTGGAATTTACGAGGGTGAAACGGTAAACGGTGTTCCAAACGGAAAGGGTAAATTTACCCATTCAAGCGGTGCGGTTTATGAGGGTGACTTTATAAACGGCGGCATTAGCGGCATGGGCACCTTTAAATATACAAACGGTGACACGTATTACGGTGAGGTTACAAACGGAAAACGAACCGGTAAGGGTAAATATACTTGGAAAAACGGTGACGTTTACGAGGGCGACTTTGTAAATGGAAAGAGAACCGGTAAGGGTAAATATGCCTTGAAAAACGGTGATATTTACGAGGGCGGTTTTGTAAACGGCGCCCGCCAAGGCTACGGTAAGCTTATTCGTGAGTTTGGAGAAATTTATGAGGGTGAGTTTTCAAATGATTTTTTAAAAAGCGGCAGCATCCGTATTAAAGATGGAAAAGCTTTAAGCGGAGAGTGGGTCCACTTTGATTTCGCCTACAATGAGGCATGCATTAATTCTTACACGATTAGTGAGTACGAGGGCGAAACGGAAAACAACATTCCACACGGCAAAGGCAGGATGAGGTTTGACAACGGAGACGTTTATGAGGGTGACTTTGTAAACGGTAAATTCCACGGAATAGGTAAATATGTCTCCTACCGCGGTAGAGAATATGTGGGAAGCTTTTTCAATGACAAAATATTCGGTGTGGGTTGCTGGAAAAGCAAAAGAAAGACCCAAAATGACGAGGATAAATTCGTAATGGGAATTGTAGCCGGGGATATGTTCTCCCAAGCTGACACTGTGGCGTTTGCCCAAGGTGAGTTTTACTTAAATGAAGAAATCGATTCCTTGATGTCTTGTAAAATGAGTTACTTGAAGGATAAAAAGCTGTACATAGGCGATTTTGAAAACGGACGGGTAATATGGGCTTTTGACAGCATCACCGCTTTGGAGGGTGACTATAAAAAAGGTGAGTTTTTGGGATATTCCAAAATTACCTATGGAAACGGTGACGTTTACGAAGGAGAGGTGGCAAACGCGTGCCCCTTGGGTTATGGCAAATTGACCTTGGAAAATGGCGAGACTTACGAAGTCGAGTTTAACGGCAAAAGCATTATAAAGGGCAAAAAGACAAAAGTAAACGGTGACGTTTATGAGGGAGCCTTAGAAAACGGCTTACTTAACGGCAAGGGTAAGGTAACATGTGCAAACGGTGACGTTTATGAAGGAATGTTTGAAAATGGCTTTATCACCGGCGAGGGCAAGATAACGTATGCAAACGGTGACGTTTATAAAGGGACGTTTGAGCTGGGCTTTCTCACAGGCAAAAGCAGAGTACCTTATCAAAACGAGAATACTGTAAGGGATAGAGTTACAGGAAACGGGGAGATTTTATATACAAGCGGTAGTGTTTTCAAGGGCTACGTTGAAGAAGGAACAATGAAAAAAGGCAGGCTTGATTGCGCAAACGGTGACTATTACGAGGGCGAATGGAAATACCGAGGCTGCACAGGCTACGGAAGGTTTACATACCCAAACAGTTACACCTACGAAGGCGAGATTGATCGCGGAAAGCCTAACGGAAAAGGCAAGAAAACCTTTGCAAACGGTGAAATTTTAGAAGGACTGTTTATAAACGATAGGTTTTACAAGAAGATTTTTGATGAAAGCCAAGGCGAAATTTATATGCTGGAAAACGGCTGCTATCAGGGTGAGATTGTGGACGGCTTGCCCAATGGCTTTGGCAGAATGAAGTATATGAATGAGGACGTTTACGAGGGTGACTTCCAAAACGGTCAAAGACACGGCAAGGGTAAAATAACCTATTCAAACGGCGAAACCTATGAGGGTGAATGGCAAAACGGCAAACGTCACGGACAAGGAACGCATATGACAAGGAAAAAAGCGGTTTTTGTGGGTGAATTTGAAAATGATGAATACAAGTATGGCAAAATGACCTATCGTGGCGGAAACACCTACGAGGGAGAATGGAAAAATAATAAGTTTGACGGTTACGGAAAGTACGTCAATGTAAATTCATATTTGGATGAATATAAAAACATAGACTGTTATGTTTACGAGGGTAATTTTAAAGACGGAAAACGCCACGGACGCGGTACACAAACGTTTTCAGGCGGAAAGGTGATTCGCGGCATGTGGGAGGACGACAGGCTTTTTACTACATTCCGGTAATTAAGAAAGGCGAATTTGGAGGCTTAATTCAGCTCATCCAAAATCGCCTTTTTTCAACATTGTTAACAGCTTTTTGCCTAAGTTCACATTTCTGTAACAATTATATTATATAATAAATGATACAATGGAGTAATATGGTCATATATTTATACATACGAAATAAATTTAAAATAACATTTAAAGGATGTAAAGCCGACTTAATATAGGAGGAGTAAAATGGTTACATATTTTGCAGGAATAGACGTTGGCTCAACCACAGTAAAGCTTGTTATACTTGACGAAAATAAAAAAATTCTTTTTGGAGAATACAGGCGTCACTGCGCCCACACACAAGAAACCCTTTGTCAGCTTTTGCGTGAGGGTAAGGAGGCGCTTGGTGAGTGCAATTTAAAATTGAAAATTACAGGCTCTGGCTCAATCAACCTTGGCAAAGCCCTTGAAATCGGCTTTGTGCAGGAGGTTGCGGCTGTGGCTACTGCGCTGAAATTTGTAGCGCCCCAAACTGACGTTGCAATCGAGCTTGGCGGTGAGGATGCCAAGATAATATATTTTGACGGAAATAATGTGGAAGAAAGGATGAACGGTATTTGCGCCGGCGGTACAGGTTCATTTATCGACCAAATGGCAGCAATTTTGCAAACCGATGCCACAGGGCTAAATGAGGAAGCGGTAAATTATAAGCAAATTTATCCTATTGCAGCCCGTTGCGGTGTATTTGCAAAAACAGACATTCAGCCCTTGATTAACGAGGGCGCAACAAAGGCGGACTTGGCTGCATCTATTTTCCAATCCGTTGTAAATCAAACGGTATCAGGTCTTGCCTGCGGTAAGCCTATCCGTGGTTGCGTTGCCTTTTTGGGTGGACCCTTACACTTTTTGCCTGAGCTTAAAAAGGCATTTATAAGGACACTGAAATTAACACCCGAAACAACGGTTGACCCTGAAAATTCCCACCTTTTTGCCGCAATGGGCGCAGCTCTTGAAGCGGATGATGCAAAGGGGGTTGAAATTTCCGCCCTGATAGATAAGCTAAACAGCGGAATTGAAATGAAATTTGAGCTTAAAAGGCTTGATTCCCTTTTTGAAAATCAAGAGGAGCTTGATGAATTTGAAAGGCGTCACCAAAAGGCTTGCGTTAAAAAGGGGGATATTGCCACATACCAAGGGGATTGCTATCTTGGCATAGACGCAGGCTCCACCACTACAAAGCTTGCATTGATAGGCAGGGACGGAGAGCTTTTATATTCATTCTACGCAAACAACCAAGGCTCACCTATCAAAACCGCTATGCGCGCAATGGAGGAGGTGTCAAAGCACCTGCCGTCAAGCGCAAGAATAGCGTATTCCTGCTCCACAGGCTACGGTGAGAACTTGTTGAAATCCGCATTTAATTTGGACGTGGGCGAGGTTGAAACTATTGCCCACTGTACAGCCGCCTCCTTCTTCGACCCACAGGTTGACTGTGTTCTTGACATTGGCGGTCAGGATATGAAATGCGTTAAAATTAAAAACGGCAGTGTTGACAATATTCTTTTAAACGAGGCTTGTTCCTCGGGCTGTGGCTCGTTTATAGAAAACTTTGCAAACTCCTTAGGCTTTACCGCCGCTGAATTTGCAAAGGAAGCGCTTTTTGCAAAGAACCCTATTGATTTAGGCACACGCTGTACCGTGTTTATGAACTCCAATGTTAAACAAGCGCAAAAAGAGGGGGCAACGGTTAGCGATATTTCCGCAGGCCTTGCATACTCCGTTATTAAAAACGCACTGTTTAAGGTTATTAAATTAAACTCCGCAGCTGATTTGGGTGCACACGTTGTTGTGCAGGGCGGTACATTTTATAATAGGGCAGTTTTGCGCGCATTTGAAAGGGTCTCGGGCGTGCTTGCTACCTGCCCTGATATTTCGGGAATTATGGGCGCATTCGGTGCTGCCTTGATTGCAAGGGATAGACATAAGGGACAATTGACCTCTACCTTGCCAATTGAGGAAATTTTAAAGCTTACATATGACACAAAAACAATAAGATGCCAGGGCTGTAATAATAAATGCTTGCTTACGGTAAACACCTTCCCCGGCGGAAGAAAGCATATTACAGGCAACAGGTGTGAAAAGGGCTTAGGAAACGAAAAGGGGGCGCAAAAGGGCGAAAACCTTGTTGAGTACAAGATGCAAAGGCTCTTTGACTATGAGCCTTTAAGCGTGCAAAACGCACCAAGAGGTGAAATAGGCTTGCCAAGAGTCCTTAATATGTACGAGAATTATCCCTTCTGGGCAACCTTCTTTAAGGAGCTTGGTTTTAGGGTTATCTTGTCTCCTAAATCTACAAGAAAGCTTTACGAGCTTGGTATGGATACAATCCCCTCAGAGAGTGAATGCTATCCTGCAAAGCTTTCCCACGGTCACATTAAGTGGCTTATAAACGAGGGCGTTAAAACTATTTTCTACCCTTGCGTATTCTACGAAAAGCAAGAGAAGGAAAGCGCGCAAAACCACTTTAACTGCCCAATAGTAGTTTCATATTCTGAAAACTTAAAGAATAACGTTGAGGAAATCGTTGAGGGACAGGTTAAATATCTAAGACCCTTTATTGCCTTCACCGATGAAAAAACTGCGTACCAAAGGCTTCTCAGCTTCTTCACCCGTGAAAAGGGGTACGATATAGGGGCTGACGAAATTAAAAATGCAGTTTCCAAGGCTTGGGCTGAGCAAACAAGGGCGAAGGACGACATTAGGAAAAAGGGTAAGGAAATCCTTGATAAAATGGCAGCCGACCCCCAAAAGCGCGGAATAGTTTTGGCGGGCAGACCTTACCATATCGACCCGGAAATTAACCACGGCATCCCCGAGCTTATTGCATCCTATGGCTTTAATGTGTTTACAGAGGACTCACTCCCTGAGGTATATGAGGAAATTGAAAGCCTGCGTGTAAATGACCAATGGGTTTACCACTCCCGTCTTTATAATGCGGCAACCTTCGTTCGCAAGCAGGAAAATTTGGAGCTTATACAGCTTAACTCCTTCGGCTGCGGACTTGATGCGGTAACCACCGACCAGGTTAGCGAAATTTTAGAGGGCTCAAACCGTCTTTACACCGTTTTGAAAATAGACGAGGTAAATAATTTAGGTGCGGTTAGAATTAGGATAAGAAGCTTAATTTCCGCAATGAATATGAGGCGTGAAAAGGGTATTGTGCCAAGCATTAAGCCTGTCAAGTACGAAAGAACAGAGTTTACAAAGCAGATGTTCCAAGACAAATACACCATTTTAGCACCTCAAATGTCACCTATCCACTTTGATATTTTAGAGCCTGTTTTTGAAAAATACGGCTATAACTTAGAGGTTTTGTCAAACGATAACCGCGGGGCGATAGATGTGGGACTTCGCTATGTTAATAACGATGCCTGCTTCCCGTCAATTACCGTTGTGGGTCAGGTTATGGACGCTGTTATGTCAGGTAAATATAACACGGATAAGTTAGCAATTATTATGACACAAACAGGCGGCTGCTGCCGTGCAAGTAACTACGTTGGCTTTATCAGGCGCGCACTTGACAAGGTTGGTATGTCCCATATCCCTGTAATTTCCTTAAATGCCAGCGGTATGGAGAAAAACGAGGGCTTTAAGCTGAAATTAAAAATGGTTATCCGTGCCTTAAAGGGCGTTATTCTTGGTGACCTTATTATGCGTTGCTTATATAGGACCCGTCCTTATGAATTGGAGGCAGGCTCAGCCAATGAGCTACATAAAAAATGGCGTGACATTGCCATTGACCTGCTTGTAAATGACGAAACAAAATATAAGTACAAAAAGGTTTGTCGCGGTATAGTTGAGGATTTTGACAATCTCCCTCTTGATGAAGGAGTAAAGAAGCCCCGTGTTGGCGTTGTCGGTGAAATTCTTGTTAAGTATATGCCACTTGCAAATAACCATTTGGTTAACCTTTTGGAAAGCGAAGGGGCAGAGGCGGTAGTGCCTGACCTAATCGACTTTTTGAACTACTGCTTATACAACTCCGTTTATAAGCACAGGTATTTGGGAATTAAATGGGGCTCTAAATTCAAGTCCTTGCTTGGTATTAAGGCAATTGAATTTATCCGTAAGCCTGCCAAAAAAGCACTTTTGGAAAGCAAACGCTTTGATGCACCTATTAAAATCAGTGAGGTGGCTGACCTTGCAAAGCCGTTCTTGTCTATCGGTAACCAATACGGAGAGGGCTGGTTCTTAACAGGTGAGATGGTGGAGCTTATTAAAACCGATGCGCCAAACATCGTTTGTATTCAGCCATTTGCCTGCTTGCCGAACCACGTTGTTGGTAAGGGCGTAATTAAGCTACTTCGTAAAAACTACCCCGAGTCAAATATTGTGGCTGTTGACTATGACCCGGGCGCTTCCGAGGTAAATCAGCTTAACAGAATTAAGCTTATGCTAAACTCCGCCAAGAAAAACCTTGATGCAAAGGAAGAAAACACATTAGGCACTCTTGGCAATATTGAAAATTTGGCACAAGATAAGGCAGAGGACAAAGAACTTCAAACGGTATAAAAGCGTAAACTCACCCAAAATAGCAAAGGGCAAACCATGAAGGTTTGCCCTTGTTTTTTTGGGATTTCTCGTTTGAACAGGGGAAATTAATTGAAAATGGGAATTTTGACAAAAATTAACCCTCATTTTTTGCAAAACTGTATTGACAAAAGGAAAACAAAGTGATACTATATTAGCATAGTAAAGCGGAAAAACGCTTTGCTTGTAAAACCGTTGAAGCGGAGATAAAGCCTTTTAAGACTTTACAGAGAGCCTATGGTGGTGGAAAATAGGCAAGGAACTGATTGGCAAATGGACCGCTGAGGGCGCAGAACAAAGGGGGGCTTGGCTCTTTGAGTATTCTGTGACGAGAGGGCTTGCGTTAGTAGCCACGGGTATGATAGTACCCTTAAAGAGTACGCATTTTTGCGTAAATTCAAGGTGGCACCGCGGATATTTATTCGTCCTTGATAGAAACAAGAGAAGTTTCTATTGAGGCTTTTTGTTTTTAGCCTCCATCTGATGAGGGAGGCTAAAAGGCGCAATTTAATTTGATGCGAAAACGCCTCCCCTTATCAAGTGGGAGGGGGACCACGAAGTGGTGGTAGGGTTAATTTTTGCCCATATGCTTGCCTAGGCAAGCTTGATACCTTTTGTTACAAAAATTCGATATGTTTCGCTTTGCGAAACGAGAAGGGAGATATTATGGAATTTAACGGAGTAAATTTTGACACTTATTTAAAGAACTATCCAAACGAGGAAGGATATTTCGGAAAATTCGGCGGGGCGTTTGTTTCCCCTGAATTAAAGAAGGCTATGGACCAAATAAACGAGGCTTATTTTACAATTTGTAAAAGCGCTAAGTTTATAGCGGAGCTTAGAAGAATCAGAAAGGATTTCCAAGGCCGTCCAACACCCATTTCCCACCTTGAACGCCTTTCCAATAAGTATGGAAATGTGCAGCTTTATGTAAAGCGTGAGGACCTAAACCATACAGGCGCGCACAAGCTTAACCACTGTATGGGTGAGGTTTTGCTTGCAAAATATATGGGTAAGAAAAAGGTTATTGCAGAAACAGGCGCAGGTCAGCACGGTGTTGCTATGGCTACTGCCGCTGCGTACTTTGGTCTTGAATGTGATATTTACATGGGTAGCGTTGATATTAAAAAGCAAGCGCCAAATGTGGCAAGGATGAAAATTCTCGGTGCTAACGTTATTGAGGTTACCCACGGTCTTGCAACATTAAAGGAAGCGGTTGACGCAGCCTTTGATGCTTACGCAAAGGACTACGAAAACAGTATGTACTGCATAGGCTCTGTGGTAGGACCTCACCCATTCCCGATGATGGTAAGGGAATTCCAAAGCGTTGTGGGCTTTGAGGCGAGGGACCAATTTAAGGAAATGACTGGGGAGCTTCCCGATGCGGTAGTTGCCTGTGTTGGCGGCGGCTCTAACTCTATGGGTATATTTGCAGGCTTCTTAAATGAGCCTGTTGACATCTACGGTGTTGAGCCTCTTGGCAGAGGTCCAAAGCTTGGTGACCATGCCGCAACCCTTCAATACGGTGAGGAGGGTGTTATGCACGGCTTTAACAGTATAATGTTAAAGGATGAAAACGGCGACCCTGCTCCTGTTTACTCCGTTGCATCAGGTCTTGACTATCCGTCCTCAGGTCCGGAGCACGCATTTTTGCACACCCTTGGCAGAGTAAAGTATGATGTGGTGGATGATGAGGAAACTATTGATGCTTTCTTTGAGCTTTCTCGCTTAGAGGGTATTATCCCCGCTATCGAAAGCGCCCACGCAGTTGCTTACGGTATTAAGCTTGCAAAGAAAATGGGCAAGGGCTCCGTTCTTATCTGTTTATCGGGCAGAGGCGACAAGGATATGGACTACATTATTGAAAAATACGGAATTAGATAATTCTACACAAAAACAAGGCACTTTTCCATTTTGGAAAAGTGCCGTTTTTGGTTAAAATTACAAACTTTGCCATTATAACGCGCGTTTACTTGATTATTATAAATTGTAATGGTATAATTACAATGTATAACTATCTTTAAAAAGGAGTGCTTATGAAAAAACAGCTTATTTTTGTTTTCGCTTTGGTTATAACAGTTGCTTGCTTTGCTTTATCAGCTTTTGCAAGTGAAGTATATAATATTAGTCAAATTACGGAACCGATTAATAACGCGCAAAGCGGAGATGTTATTGATATTGTTTTAGGGGCAGACATTGAGTTTAGTGAAACTGTTACTATTAATAAAGACATAACCGTCAATATTGATTTTAACGGCAAGCAGTTAAATTACAAGGGTACAGCGGGGGCTAACACGCATATAGGCGGTTTTTATGTAACCAACCCGGGCGCAACCCTTAACCTAAAAGGCTCTAACCTTTTGGCTGACCCAAAGAGCTACACCCATTACGGGCAGGATGTAAAGGCGGACTATATTGGTACAGGTAACCTAATATCAATTGAAAAGGGTATTTTAAACATTGAAAACGCATATTTCTATGCAACTAACGATACCTTTGTTATTAACAGTGAGCCTGTTAACGGGGCGGACTGTGTAATTACGGTTGATAGCTCTGTTTTAAGGACAAGGGAAGGGGCGCAGACCTCTGCTATAACAGTAAAGGGAACTAACAGGACTAACGATATTGGCGGCCTTGTTAAAAGAGATGTAATTTTAAAAAACTCCGTTGAATACGGTGGATTTTTCGGAACGAATTACAACTTTAACTTAACAGCGGGTTCTTCCTTTACAAATGTTAAGTTTTACGATTTTTATATTAAGAATGACTGTTGGTATGACCCGAACCATTCAGGTACGATGAATTCTTTTGAAAAGGCACTTTTGATATCCGACTGTGTGTTTAGCACCTACGGCGAGGAAAAGGGTACTGTAAAGGTATATACAGAAACGGGAAAGCAAAATATTAAGCTTTATAACTGTGATTTTGCATCAGTTGAAAACGGCGGTAAGTTTTCAGGTGATAAGGGCGGTACTGCTCACATTTACATAGTTGAAAAAATGCCAAGTTGTTTAGAGGGTGGCTTAACATACAGCTATTCAAACTATGATTCAAGCACCGGTGGTAAACCAATGCAGGACTATAAAAAGGATAGCTGGGAGCTTAACGTACTTGACCACAAATATGAAAAGGAAAGAGTAGCTTATAAAAACGGTTATGCAAACGCAGGCAGGGGCGTTTCAAAATGCTCACTTTGTATGCTTGATTATGAAACAGACAGCGTTTTTGACCCTGTGTTTGAAAACCTCGGCTATTCGGTAAACGAGGCAGGAAACAGCATGACCCTTGGGGTAAAGCTACATAAAGAGGTATTGGATTATTACCTTGAAAATACACAAAATACAGCCTTTGACTTTGGTATTGTTGTAGGCGGCAAAGCCTTGGAGCTTACCGTTGAAAACGGAAGAGTTAATGCAAATGGCGGATATTTGGTTTCCTTTAAAAATAACAGCTGCCAATACTTTGATTTGAAAATAGTTGGCTTTAAAGATAATAACAAGGCGACTGAATTTATGGCAGAGTTTTATGTATATGACGGAACAGAATTGACCTATGCAAAGCAGGCACATAAGGAGATAGAAATGGTGACATTTAACGGAATAGTAGATACTATTGATGAGGTTAAGGTGAAAGTAAACAAGCTTCTTGAATCGAAGCATAAGCTTTACTATAACGATGATGGCTCGTTTAAAGTAATGATTTTGGCTGATTTGCACATCTCTCCAAGCTCTGATACCACAGAGGTTGAAAACAGAATTAAGCTGCTTGTGGACAGGGAGAACCCTAATCTTATTATTTTTACAGGCGACAACACTTGGGGTGCAAGCAACGAGGCAAGTTTGAGGAAGTGCCTTGACAAAATGGTTGGCTATATTGAGGAAAAAAAGATTCCTTGGTGCCACGTTTACGGTAACCACGACCGTGAAGCAGGTGTGAGTAACCAAATGCAGCAGGCAATTTACGAAAGCTATGAATATTGTATTTCCAAGGACGAGGGTGGAGACGACCTTTGGGGCGTTGGCAACTACGTCCACGGTATTTACAATAAAAACGGTACACTTGGCTCTGTAATATATTTCCTTGACTCAGGCACAAGCAACAGCACATATAGCTACGATTACATACATGAGGACCAAATCGCTTGGTATAAGGAAACATCAGAGCTTTTGCAAGAGTATAACGGCGGCAAGGCAGTTAAGGGTATAATGGCTTTCCATATTCCTTTGCTTGAAAACCAAAAGGCGTATGAAAACAAAGATAATAAGGAAATTGTATATAATTACACAGGTGATAGATACGAGGGTATTTGCCCATCATATTACGACACTGATTTGTTTGAAACAATTCTTGAACGCGGTGATGTAAAGGCTATCGTAACGGGACACGACCATAATAACGACTATATGTACAATTATTACGGCGTTAAGCTTTGCTCAGCTGTTACAATTTCAAAGCTGGGCTACTCAAACAGTGCTGACCACGAGGGCGCCCGCATATTTGATATGGATTTAAAGACGATTAACGACGTAACAACATATACATCATATATCGTTGAAAGAGTAAATCCCGACAAATACGGTGCTTATGATAAGAATGTATCCTTCGATAGCGGAAGCGTACAATTTGAAAGCACGGGCTACGATAATAATAATTTGAACGGATCATTTACCGCCCAAATAGTTGACGGTAAAATCGAGCTTGTAAGAAGCACCGGCGGAAACAGTGAAATGAACATCTGTTTTAGCGAGGAAATGTACGGTAAATTAGGCGAAAACAAGTATCTTGTTTTATGGGTTGACTTTACTAACGTTGATTTTAGAAAGGCTTGCTTTGGCTTGTTATCTTCAAACGGAACCGTTCCTTATAGAACCGATGACTATGACTCCAATTCACCGTTTTATTATTTAGCACAGGGAGAAAGTGAATGGACTCAGATTTCTCACGGAAATGACGGTTGCTTCGGTACTGCGCAAAGCAGCTCTATGATAGGAAAGTGCGGTTATCTTGCGCTACCTGTTGAATACTTCCACTACGGATCAAGAATAGTGGACGAAAATACCCTTGTAACAGGCATTTACTTCTACTGTGATGTAAACAACGGTGCAGGTAAGCCATTCTATTTTGACAAAATTCAGCTCGTAGAAAATTATAAGGATATTAAATAAGAGGTAAGAAAATGAAAAGGACATTAATTTTTGTTTTTGCAGTATGCCTTTTTGCTATGCTTTTTGCATTTTCTGCTTTTGCAAGCGATGTAACAGCCACAAATGAGGGCGATATTTTAGATGCAATCAGTCAAGCAAATGACGGTGACACTGTAAACATCACTTTAAGTGAAAGCATTGAGGTAAATACTCAAATTAAAATTGAAAAAGCAATAACTGTAAATATTGACTTTAATTCAAAGCAGTTAAATTATGTTGGCGCAACAGGCAACGGTGATGATAAGGGCTTGTTCTATATTAATAATAAGGGCGCAAGCCTTTACCTAAACGGCAGTAACCCTGTAAACAACTATCAAGACTATACACACTATGATAATAGTGTTTTGGCAGATGTAACAGGCACATCAAACTTAATTGTAATTATTCACGGTAACATTTACATTAAAAATATGTATATGTTAGCACCCGCGGATGCGTTTTGTATTAACTCTCCCTGTGTGGCAGGCAACCAAACAGAAATGGTTGTAGAAAGCTCCGTCCTTCGCAATGCTGACGGTGCAACCGTTTCCGCAATCACAATTCAAGGCGCAAATAATAAGTATAATCATGATTTGGCAGATAGAAGGCTTATAATAAACAATTCCGTTATTTACGGTGGCTTTTACGGTAAGAGTTACAACTTTAACTTAACCCGAGGCTCTGAATTTACAAATGTTAAGTTCTATGATTTCAAAATAGTAAACGACTGTTGGTATGATGCGGCATATGTATTTAAGGATCGTGTGATGAGCTCCTTTGAGCATGCGTTGCCTGCAACAAACTGTATTTTCAATAGTTATGACGAAACCGCAGGCATAATTGAAGTTGAAACATATACAGGTAAGCAAAACATAAAGCTTATGAATTGTACTTTTGCAGGAGTAAGCGGTACCTTTGGAAATGACGGCGGCGGAGATGCGGCAATATATGATGTTATTACATACCCAACCTGTTCAAGCGACGGTTATGCTGACTATTACCGCGGAAGCACTCCGACTAAAAACAAAAATATAGGTAAACTGTCTCACGATGATGAAGTGACTATTGTTTATGTTGACGGATATTCCTCATACGGTGCAGATGTTAAAAAATGTAAAATTTGCGGACATGAGGAAATTGTAAAGGGAGGATATGCTCCTTTATTTGAAAATCTTGGTTATTCCATTAGCTTTACAGGCACAAGCATGGTTTTGGGTACTGTAATTAACCAAGAAGCATATTCTACATATATGGAAGCAACAAATAACGAAAAATTCGACTTTGGTTATGTCGTAGGAAACGAAAACGGCGAGGTTAAGGTTGAAAACGGTCAATTGGTATTGAGCAACGCAAGCAAGGTTTCCTGTAATGACAATATGGGTTCAACAATGTTTGAATTGATTATTGTGGGCATCGATACAGATGAAATGAAGGAGCTTCCAATAATTGCAGAGTTTTATATGTTTGACGGAGAAGGTGTTAGCTTTGCGGACAAAAACTACTGTGCAAGAGCGTTTAACGACATTAAGTTTGAAATAGACTTGGCACAGGGCACATACTCAAAAGAGTCTTTTGAAGAATTTACATCAACAATAACTGTAAAAGGTTATGACGGTGGAAGATTAAGCGGCTCCGCAGTTGTAGAAATAGTATCGGGCAATGGTGCAGGCGGAACGAGTGGCATTAAGGTGTCAAGAAGTTCTACCGGTAACTTTGAATTCTATATTGATTTTGAAGAGGAAAGACAGGAGCTGCTGGGAAACAACAAATATTTAGTTGTTTGGATGGACTTTACTGCTGTTGAAATGAGAAAGGCGTGCTGGGGCTTGCGTTCAGGCAGTACAAACTACCGTACAGATGACTATGGTAAGTCTCCATTCTATTATTTAGCGGACGGTGAAACCGAGTGGGTTGAATTAATGCACGGCGGTGACGGTTGCTTTGGTAGTGGTGATGGAATAAGCATGATGGGTAAAAAAGGTTACTTTGCATTCCCCATTGAGTACTTTACAAAAGGCAGTGCAAAGCTAACAGAGGATACCTTAATAACAGGTATTTACTTCTACGGAGATGTTAACAACGGATATCAAAACAAGGAATTTTATTTTGATAATATTATCTTCGCTGAGGATTACACAAAATTTGAATAAACAGAATTAATTGAACTAATATTTTTCTACTAAAAAAACAGGAATTTTTCACAATTCCTGTTTTTTATATTTATATGATTTACTTGGCAGATAAGAAAAGATAATGTGTCAGCCTCTTTTATTTTATATAGTTGCCTATCCTTATCCAAACATAGCGGGAAATTCCGCAGTCCTTTGTTGCGGAAAACTTTTTTGCTATTTCAAATTTTACGTTTTCCGCCTTATCGGAAAAGCCACCGCCGTTTATTTCGTCCGGGTTGTAGGTTGAATAGGTCGTGCCGTCCTCTCTGATTTTTGAAAGGTTAGTTAAAAATGTGTTGCGCGCTTTGATTTTATGCGTTTCATCCTTGGTTAAAAGGTAGTAAAGCAGGTCTGCCTCGCCGCGCCAAATAGACCAGGCGTGGCCTGCGCAAATAGCAGGACCGTCGGCATCCCCCTCCCATTGTGTTTCCCACCAACGCAGGGATGAGCCGTGCATTTGGCAAATAGGGGCTTTTATAACCCAACTTTCGTGCATATCAAGAATTTCCTTTGCCTTTTTTATGTACTCATCACGCTTTTCAAGGTTGTAGCAGTAATATAACAGCGCCAAGGCAGTGCAGGAAATAGAGCCATCCTCCATTTCCATCTCCGTTTGCTCGCTAACACCGCCCTCTGTTGGGAAAACAAGACCGCGGTTATAAAGGTAGCGAGCCATTTTTGATGCTGCCATTTTCACATCTTCGCCAAATGGAGTTCCTTTAAAAAAGCTTGCTACGTCGCAAAGCTGTATCATAGGACAGCAAACGGTGGTATAGTCCTCACAGCAGCCGCTGTCCCATACAACCTCAATGCGCCCGTCATCCCTTTGGTAATAGGAAATTAAGCAGCTTACAGCTCCCTTTAAATAGGTTAAATATTTTTCATCCTTGAAATACCTATATGCGTCAAGCAAAATTGTGATACCGTGGGCAAGCTCCTGTACACGGCAGGATTTATATACATTGTATGCAGGGTATCTATCGTGTGGCTTGTTTAAAATTGTACGGTGGGGGATTGCTAAGCCTTCATCACCTTCTGTTATAATGTCAAGCAAGCACTTAACCTTATTTTCCAATGCGTTTTTTTCTTCCTTTGTTATTTTGCTTCCGTATTTAATAAGGAAGCGCAGGGTGGCACTTGCCCAGCATTGATGCTCGCAAAGGTTGCCGTCAGTATTCCTTTCAATAACCTGCAAATCTACGCTGTCAACCGATTTTTTGTAAAGAGAGTAAAGGCTTTCATATCCGTAAACCGTAACGGGCGCACCCTTAACTCCTTTATAAGCAGGAGTCAGGGTTACTTCACCCGGGTGGGAAATTTTGTATTTTTCCTTAAAAGCAAGCACTTGTGTTTTTCCTTGGTATTCTTCGATAACGGAGTCAACACTGCCGAAGGGTATTAAATTAATTTCTGTGCCTAATTCACCGCCGCTTATATCATAGTCAAGGAACGGTGCGTTATATACCTTGCTTAAAGCATCAAGGCAGGAGGAAAAATCTGAAACAGGCAAAATAACGAAGGAAATACTTTTGTTATTTGAGCCTGTTGCGTAGGCACGGTCATAATTTGCAAGAAGCTTTAAATTTACGAAAAAGTGACCCCAGCAGTAAGGAGAATAGTCCATTTTCCACCCGTCCGCCTTTGAGGTTATGGCTACAACAAAGCACTTGTTTTGTGGGTTGGTTAGATAAAAGTACATAAATCTTTTGTGGGGGGAAGTGTACGGAGAGTTAAAAAGCAATTGGTTTTTCCAGCCGCCACCGTTTTTCTTGCCCATAAAATTAAAGGGGAGATTTACTCCGAATTCGCTTAAATCCTCGCTTTTGGTTGTAACGGTAACGCTAACTCCGTCTAAATACGGAGAGTATTCAACCGTAGAATTAGTCAATTCCCCAATCCATTTACCGTCTTTTAATATTATTTCGTCAATCCTATCAACATACGGAGTTTGAGGCTTCTTTTCCCCTTTTGTTATATCATCGGTTTTAAGGGTGTAGCAAATACTGATATCTCCGCCGTTTAAGGCTTGAATACCACGGTCGTCATATACGGTTAATTTTGTACTCATAAGCTTCTCCTTGCCATAGTGTTTATATATATTATACTACAAGCAGGTACCAAATTGCAATATGTAGTAAAATCTCCAAAAATGACCAAAAAAATTAAAGATTGACAGGGCTAAAAATCAGCGCTATAATATATATAATAAAAGAGAAGTGCCAAAAGCCTTAACGGGCGTATTGGTCGCGAGTGAAAGGACTTGTGAGCCGAAGATAAAAAATAAATCAAAGACAACATATGTTGTTTGCGAAAAAAGAATATTTAAATTATCAGGAGGCTTAATATGAAGAATATGAAAAAGTATAAGATTTTAACATTAGAAGCAAGAGAGGCTTATGAAATCGACAGACGTGGCACAGACTTTCACATATATAAGGAAGACGGAGAGCTGAATTTTAGAAGATTTAATTCCTTCTTACATAACAGCTTAGAGCTTAAACATATCCAAAACGCTTTTGAAAATGCTAAGAAATCAAAAAGGCTTAAAGGTAAATTTGTCGTTGGCGCACACCTTAGCGGAGAAGAAAAGTATGATGCAACCTTGGCGGTTGTAAATGTCGTTTTCAACAGTGACGACAAAGCGTTCAGCAAGAAAAAGGGAAAGAACGGTTACGTTTACATTTTAAAGGGTGAGCAGATTGATTTCGCTACCGATATCGTTGACCACGTTTGTGTAAGAAACGGAGAGCTTGTTGCCATTGAGGTTCCTTATGAAACCAAGAAAAACGGCTATGAGCTTGAAAAGTACGGCGAGGTAGTGTCTCCTTGCAACAAAAACGTCTTAGGCGGATACTTTTCTTACGATGAGGAGTCAAAATGCTACTGTAAGACAAGTAAGAAGCTACCAACCTTAATGTCAAGAAACGAGTTAAGAAAGCGCGTTTACGAAAACGGCTTTACCGTTCACGGTGACTATCCTGTCAAGTACGTTAGATACAAGCGTAGCGCGGGCAGTAGCCGACAGGGTAACTGTCTTTTCATCATGGAGCCTCTTTACAAGGAAATGATGAGGTGGAGCGCCTGCGGTCTTGACCTTGACAAGGTTAAGGACCAAATCTCAAAGGAGTCCTACATATCCTTAACCCTTTCCAATATGGAAAAGGAAATTGACATTCCCTTGTCATCTATCTTATTCATTCCCGATGCGGTTAGCCGCTTTGAAAGCCGTGTCGTTGGCGTGGGTAAGGACAAGGACGGCAAGGTTACGGCAAAGCCCCAAGATGTAACGGTGGAAAACACTATCTGGGACGGACAGGGTCTTCTTGACACAAGCATCTTTGAGGAAAACGGATACGGTCACAAGGGAATGATGCTCCTTCGTAACAGGTTCTTCAAATCCTGTACCTTCAATACTAACCTTCAAGCATGGTTCCGTGATAACGGTATTGTGTCCCTTGACCAATTAAACGGCAGCGCATACACCGAAGCAAAGTCAATACAGGACATAAAGCTTGTGGTAACCGATTCAAGCCTTAAATACATCAAGCTTTGCGGTAAGGGTAGAATTGAGTCCATTAAGCAATGGCTGCAAAATGCAGACTCTGTGTTCGGTCTTGTAAAAACCGAGAAGCCGACTAAGCACTTTGACGGAAGAATGGTGCAGGCAAGCTACCAGCTCATTAACACCTTAAATCTTAACAAGGACGAGGTTTCAGACCTTTTACGCCCGTCCCTCCAATACCTTTGGAACATTCAAGCAAACCCAACCTTTATGCGATATTACATCAATATGCAGTTGAAGGACGATAGCATAGAGGAGGATGAGTACATAGGAGAGGGCGAGGAGGAACAGGATGCAGACGAGCTTACAGGTATGAGAAAAGGGGTAATTACAAAGCTCCTATCTTTAAATGACAGCTTCGCAAAAACAAAGCTGTACTCCGAGTTCCGTTCGCAAATTAAAAAGTCCGTTGTGGGTGAGATTAGAAAGGGCCACATCCTTGTAAACGGTACAAACGCAACACTCTTTGGTAACGGTTATGAAATGCTTTGTGCTATCATAGATAAGGACTTTGACTACAATGCCCCTGTGGAAAAAGCACTTAAAGGCAATCAAATCCGCATATCCCGCTTTGAAAACGGTAAGGACCTGCTTTGCGCAAGAAGCCCGCACATTACAATGGGTAACCTATACTTAGTTCAAAATGCCTATACAGAGGATGATGCCTACACAAGGTACTTTAAACTGACAAAGGAAATCGTTTGCGTAAACTCCATCGGTCAAAACCTGCTCCAAAGGCTCAACGGCTGTGACTTTGACAGTGACACTATGTTAGTAACCGACAACGAGATAATGCTAAATGCAGCAAAGAAGCACTACGACAGCTTTTTAGTCCCCTACTGTAACGAAAGCGCAGTACCTAAAAAGCAGGAGCTTTGGGAGATGGACAGGGACATTTCCAACAACAAGATAGGCAACATAGTAAACCTTTCCCAGTGGCTTAACAGCATCTATTGGGACAAGCATAATAAGGGTGAGGACGTGTCAGCCCTTTACTATGAAATCTGCAAGCTTGCAGTGCTCAGCGGTATTGAGATTGACAAGGCAAAGCGTGATTACGGTATTGATGCCCAACAGGTTATAAAAGAGGTAAGAAGCGAGTGCATAGAGAAGGAGGACAAAAAGCCTCAATTCTTCAAGTATTCCAAATCCAAAAATGCAACAAAGAACAAAGCACCAAAATCAAAAGGCAGCTACACAAAGGAAATCGTAACGTCAATGCAGCTCATTGATAATGAGATAGAGGCGGTAATACGCAGGTCCCCAAGGACGGTTAAGCCGGTACCCCTTGCCTCGCTTCTCCCTGAGTACGAGGGCAGGATAGAGGACAACGACTATACATACAGGCGCCAAATAGTAGTCGAGCTTATCTTAAACAAAACCGCCTTGGCACTCAAACGAGGCATAATGTTCAGGCTTTACGATGACGAGAAGGAAATGATGATGCAGGAATGTCACGCAATAGAGCTTGACTGCGCTAACTTCGTCAAACGCAAGATGAAAAATGAGGGGGTTTTAAGACTTCTCGTAAAGAGCTTGGACGAAGAAAAGGGCGATGCAGCTCCCTGCCGTTCACTCCTTTTGTCTGCAATTTGCAACGCAAATAACAATCTTTATAAGCTCATATCGGACACAAGAGACGATATGTACGAGCTTGTAGAGGACGAGGAGGGCGAGTACGAAATCCACGGAATTCGCTTTAAGGAGGTTTTGGCAAAGCGCACAATCTAACCTAAACAAGCAACTTCACCGAGAGAATTTCTCTCGGTGATTTTTTCAAATATATTGAAAACGGTAGTATGATAAGATATAATTTAAAAAGAAAGGCGGTGCACTTATGGACAAAAGAATTAGGGCTTTAACGGATTTAACCTTAAAGGGAAAAATGTATGTATATGGTAAGGAAACAGAGCTTTCCTCCTTTGATAAAAGCAAGTCAAGAATTGAAAATGAAGCAATACAGCTTTGTGAGTATATTTTAAACCAAGAGCCGAAAATTACAGAGCATTCCGCCCTTACGGGAAGATTTAATTTTAACGGTCAGGTTGTGGGTGACGCCTTTAAGCGTATAGGTCACACATATACTGCAAGGGCGCTTGAAAAATACTATTTGAAGCCACAAGAAAACCTTTCCACTATGGAGTGGCAGCATGCAACCGCTGACTACAAAAAGGTTTTGGAAAAGGGAATTGTCGGTATAATTGAGGAAATAGATTTATCAATTAAGAGCCATACCGACCCTGAAAAAATCGAGTTTTTGAATGGGCTTAAAATGGTGGCAAGCACTCTTATTAAGTGGAGTGATAAGTGCGCTAACAGGGTAATGGAATTTGCCAAGGGTGTAAAGAACCAAGAAAACCGCCAAAGGCTTGAAAAATTGGCGCAAGCCCTTATGTACGTGCCAAAAAACAAGCCAAGAAGCTTTTACGAGGCGGTTTTGACAATATATGTGTGTTTTAGCGCTGACCCTGATAGCTTAGGCACTCTTGATAGATTTTTGTCCCCCTTTTATTTTAATGATATTGAAAGCGGTGCTTTGACAAAAGAAGAAGCACAGCAATATTTACAAGAGCTTTATTTAATGGTACAGGCATCAACCCATATAGACTCCGTCCACTTTACAAGAGGGGGAGAGAGCCACTTTTGTGTAGGCGGCTATGACAAAAATGGAAGGGATTGCTTTAATGAATTGTCCCGCTTGATAATTTCAAGCATGGTTGATTTGCCTACATATATCCCACAGGTAACTTTAAGGTGGACTGAAAAGCTTTCCTTTGACGATTTTAAATATGCTATGGAATATGAAAGGCTTGACCCACATAAAAGAATAGCCTTTACAAATGACGAAAAAAGGATAAAATGCTATCACGAGCTTTGCGGTATTCCTTATGACCGTGCAGTTTCCTACACTATGGTAGGGTGTAACGAGCCCGCGTTTTTAGGCGCAATTACAGGCAGTAGCTCAAAGGGCAATATATTAAAATGTATAGAAACACTTTTTCACGAAAAGGGGGACAGCATAAAGGACTTATCAACCTATGAGGAGTTTTATGCTGAATTTGAAAAAGAGCTTTACAGTGACCTACATAAGATTTTTGATTATGATAATTTTTATAATCTTGAAAGGGCAAAGGACTATAACTACATTTCAAGCCTGTTCTTTAACGGATGTATAGAGAGTGGAAAAAGCCTGACCCAAGGCGGTGGGGATGTGGTGGTTGCATCTCCTATGCTTATTGGAATAACGAATTTAATAGATGCCCTAATCGTAGTTAAGCAGTTTATATATGATGAAAAATGCTGTACTATGGAGGAATTGATTAGTGCGCTTAGGGCTGATTGGCAAGGCTATGAGCTTTTGTACACGAAAATTATAAAAACAGGCAAATTCTTTGGAAATGACGACCCTGTGTCGCTTTTTGTGAGCCAAAAGCTTTATAATAGCCTATATAATTATTACAAAAACAAGAAAAATGTGTTTGGCTATCCTTGGCTTGTGGGGGATTTGCTTGGATATAACGAGCATCACAAATGGTTTGGCGAAAACACAAGGGCAACCCCTGACGGACGAAAAAATAAGGACAGGCTAAAATTTGGCATTGGACAAAGCGAGGGCAGAGATAAACAGGGGCTTAGCGCCTTGCTTAACTCTGTGGCACTCCTTGATAAAAATGCAATCGGATGCGGCGCAACCGTTACTAACATTACGCTTGACGAGCAGGTGGTGAAAAATGACGATAGCTTTTTAAAGCTTTGCAAAATGTTAGAGCACTACTTTATAAACGGCGGTGTACATTTTCAGCTTACTTATGTTTCGCAAAATGATTTGCTGTGCGCCCAAAGGGAGCCTGAAAAATATAAGTCACTTCGTGTGCGTGTAACAGGCTTTTCCGATTATTTTGTTAAGCTTAAGCCGAGTATACAAAATGATATTATAGAAAGAACGGTAAAAAAATGATAAGGGAAAAAATAAAAGAGTTTGTCAAAGGCAGAAGGGAAGAAATAGTTTCTACCTTAATGGATTTAATTAAAATCCCTTCCGTTTCAACGGATAGGGCAGCTTGTGAACAAATGGCAAGTGCGGTGAAAGATCTTTACCAAAAACATGGCTTTAAAACAACGGACGGGGAAGAATATTTGCTTGCCCACCACGGACAGGGCAGTGAGTTGATTGGGCTTTTTGCCCACGGTGACGTGGTTGAAGGCGGGGAGAATTGGTTATATACAAGTGACCCCTTTGAGCCGAAAATACACGGTGATTTTATAATAGGCAGAGGAGCGTGGGATGATAAAAGCGCAATAATTTGCTCACTATATACCTTGATTGCCTTAAAAGAGCTTAATATTCCCGTAGAAAAAGAAATAGTCTGCTTTACCGGTTTAAATGAAGAAAACGGGATGAGCGACATACAAAATTATGTCAAAACAAACACTCCCCCCACCTTTTCGTTGGTTTTAGATGCAGGCTTCCCTGTTTATTACGGCGACAAGGGTAAAACGTGGGCAAGGGTGAGCGCAAAAAAGACGCTTACGGACATAAGTGAATTTTTTGGTGGCAAGATGATAAATATTATTCTTGCAAATGGTGAGGCAAGAGTAAAATATACAAAAGAGCTTTTCGAAGACTTAAAAGAAACGCAAAGGGTAAAAATAGAAAAACAGGGTGAGGAAATTGTGATAAAATCCGAGGGCGTTTCAGCCCACGGCGCAACCCCTAACGGGTCAATTAACGGTGCATGCTTAATTGCCGAGCTTTTGAAGGACAGTAAAGCATTGAATAGCGGAGACAGAGAAATAATGAATGATCTATATACCGTTTTAAGCTCACCGTATGGGGAAAGCGTTGGAATTGATAATAAGGACAGTGAGTTTGGCGACTTAACAATGACAAACGGAATTGTAGAAGTAGCCAACGGTAAGCTTTCCTTTACCCTTGATATTCGCTACGGAAAGGATGTCAAAGCGCAGGAAATGATAAAGGTACTTGAAAAAAGCCTTGATAAGCTTGGCTTTGACCTTGAAATTATAAGCAGTGATGAAGCTTACTCTATTGACAAAAGCCACCCGTATTTGCAAAAATATATGGAAGCATATAGAGAATATACAGGTGAAACGGAAAAGCCAATGTGCATAAACGCAGGAAGCACCTATGCAAAGTGTATGGAAAATGCCTGCGAAATAGGTACACGCTTCGGGGGAGGGTGGCTTGAATTACCCACAGGTCATGGCTGCGCCCACCAGCCTGATGAAAACACAAGTATAGAGGGGCTTTTAAACGCAATTGAAATAATTATATACTCGGTTATTCGTTTGGCGGGAAAGCAAGGGGACAAATGAAGGGGCTGATTTTTGATATACAACGCTCCTCCTTTGTTGACGGTGACGGGGTAAGGACAACCGTATTTTTTAAGGGCTGTAACTTAAAATGCAAGTGGTGTCACAACCCCGAGGGGATAAAAAATTACAAGGAAATGCTCTTTTACAAAAGCAAATGCACAGGGTGTGGCTTATGCAGAAAAATCTGCCAAAATAATGAAAAAGAGTGTACCCTGTGTGGAAATTGCGCCTTGATTTGCCCAAATGACGCCAAAGAAATTTGCGGAAAAGAGTATAATACAGGGGAGCTTTTTGAAATTATCCAAAGGGATAAGGCGCTATACAGTCAAACAGGGGGCGGCGTTACCTTTTCCGGTGGGGAATGTATGCTGCAAATTGATTTTTTAAGGTCAATTTTGGAAAAATGCTACGAAAACGGTATAAATACCGCAGTTGACACAGCAGGAAATGTGCCATTTTCCTACTTTGAAAAAATACTGCCTTATGTAAACACCTTTTTATATGATGTAAAATGCATAGATGAGGAATTGCACAAGGAGCATACAGGTGTATCTAACACACTGATTTTAGAAAACCTTGAAAGGCTTATAAAAGCAGGAAAAAGAATAGTGGTGCGCACACCCGTAATTGGCGGCTTTAACGACACCGATAAGGAGCTTTTTCGAATTTTTAACTATTTAAAGGGAAAGGGTATTGAAAAAGCGGAGCTTTTGCCTTACCACAACATGGGGGCACACAAATATGAGGGGCTTTCCTTACCCTTCAAGGAATTTGCGGCTCCAAGCAAGGATTTTATGGAAAAATATAAGAAGGTGTTTTCAACTGTTTAATTGGGTAATTAGCGCACGGTGAAAGGATAAATAAATTCTCGTAAATTAAGTTGTTTTCTCTGAAAACGAGTATGATTGGCTAAATTTTGTCTATATTATGTCTATCTTTTGTCTTGAATCCATACTTGAATTGGTATATTCTAAATTTAGGCACAATAGTTCAGTATTAAAAAAGGAGAATTTGTATGAAGAAAAAACTTTTACTCACATTCCTTGGAATTATGGTTTTCTCTTGTCTTTTTGCAATCTCTGTGCTTGCTGTGGATTATAGCGAAAATGCTATTCTTGCAGACGGCACCCACCTTCCTATTTATGATAAGGAGAATAACCCTTTGATTTGGTACGTTAGCGGAGTAGATGAAAACGGTGACAATATTTACAAATCAGTGCCCAACAACCGTAACGAGCCAAACGCAAATAACGACACCTATGTAACCTACACAATCAACAAAAGTTGGATGACACAGCTGGAAAATATTAATTTCCACATCTGGAATTCTGCCACGGGCGAGTATGAGGTATATACAGAGGAGTCGTGTCAGACTGTGGTAGTTAATTTAAGAGGCTTGACAAACTTTCAGTACATAAACAATGGCTTTAAGGTTTCAGACATTCAATACATTTACTTTAATGAAGGCTTGAAGGATTTTTGCGAGTATTTTAAAAATAGCACAGCGTTAAGATTGGTTGATTTATCAGAATGTACAAATCTTGACGGTGGCTTTGGCGGAGTCCGCAATTTTTACAACTGCACAAATCTTCACACCGTTCGACTTGCACCGGGGGCAAGCTACTCCCTTGCTTGCTCGAAAAATAATAATTGGCGTTTTTCAAATACAGCAATAACAGAGATCGTATTTCCGTCCAATATCACAAGTTTAGGTGTTGACAACTTTAAAAATTGTGCTAATCTTGAAAGCATTTATATTTTGGGTAATGATACCGACCTTGGACAGCGTAACTTTTTGGGATGCTCCTCTCTTACAAGCATTTACATTCTTGGTGACAATCCTACTATGGATGCAACCTCGTTTAAAGAGAACTTTTATGAGTGCGTAGATGGAAATACCACCTTGGATTTTAAAGACATAGGCAAGTATTTCTTCTTTACTACAACAAATACCGAATACTTAAACACCATTAAGGATGCAATTTCAGCAACTGCAATTATTTCATATACTGACTATGTAGCAAGCCCCCAAAGCTATACCGAGGGCAGATACATTATTTCAGGCACAAGCGCTTGTGATGTATATTACGGTCACACAATTGATGAGAGCAGTTCAAATAGCTGTGCCGGAATTTGTACGGTATGCGGCAGTGTGGTAATGCTTGATAACCCTGTTCACAATTATATAACCAAAATAGAATATTCAAACTATCTTGAAAACGGAACAAAAACCCAAGTATGCCAAAACAGTAACTGCGTATATAACAAGGCTCCAAATACATCAAGCACAGAACCCCTCTTTGTTTGCCTTGGCTACTCGGTAGCGGAAAACGGTGAAGTGGGAATTGACATTTGCTTTATCGCAAACAGCAGTGCAATAGAGGAGTACACAAATATAACGGGTAAGACATTGACCTACGGTGTTTTTGCAGTGTCCGAAAACAATCTTGGAAATAAGGAAATTTTTGAAAACGGAGAAGCATCAAAGGGCGTTATCTTTGTAGATGTAACAAAGCATAATTTTACAACCTTTGAGTTAAAGGTAATCGGCTTTACAAATGAGCAAAAGGACATAACGTTTGCAATGGGCGCGTACGTAGCTGTAACAGACGGTGATACTACCGAATACTCCTATATGCAGGACGATTCTGTGGGTGACTTTAACGGAAAATACTACTTTGTTTCATATAATAAGGTTGAAGAGGCGAAGCAATAATATATACCACGCATAAATGGGAAATAACCGTTTTTGAAACGCAGGATGTTGTAGCAGCCTCCAACGAAAAAATATGAGGTTGAAAGAAACGGAGACGATAGCGGAAATATAATAATGACCGCTGTTAACATATTCAACTGAATAAAGTAAAAAGCTGTGTAGCGATACACAGCTTTTTACTATTCTACCCGGTTTTTTGCTTTTTGCGTTCTATATGCGCTTGGGGATGTGCCGATTACTGCTTTGAAGTTTCTGTTAAAGCTGCGAAGGCAATCAAAGCCACATTCGTAAGCAATATCAAGCACGGAGCTATTTGTATTCATTAGAAGATAACAAGCCTCGTTTATACGGAAGCGACAAACGTATTCGGTATAGCTAATTCCCGTATTTTTGGAAAAATGCTTGGATAGATATACATAATTATAAGTAGTTTCCTTTGCCAGCTCGTAAAGAGAGCATTTACCCTTATAGTTTTCAGAAACAAAATTAAAGATTTTAAATAGCAGATTTTGTCCATCACCCTTGTACTCAAAATATTCCGCATTTTTATCAAATTCGCCGCAAATTGAATACAAAAGACCCTTCAATTCCACCGTGGACCTTTTACCGTCAAGGCTCTTTATTTTGTTAATATAAAAATTGTCTAAGCAGAACTTGTTGATTTTAGGTACGTGGGATTCAAATTTTTTACTGAATGCTCTGACAAGCTGGGGCGAAAAAATCAAAATAGCATGCTCTGCATATCTTTCCGTTTTAATTTCGTGTAGCTGGTTTGGGAAAACCAATACGCATTCATTACCTGAAATTATGTAGCTTTTGCCCGCTACGGTTATTTCCATTTCTCCGCTTGTGGCTATTATTATTTCGAAGCTATTATGAATATGAGTAGGAAAATTAAGGTTGATTCCGCTTTCAAGGGTCACCTTATCGGCAATTATGGAGTGCTGTGCTTGGTATAACATATAATTCTCCGTTAAAAACTAAATATTGTCTTATAATTGTACCATATTCGCCTTGATTTATCAATGCCTTTATTGTATAATAAAAATGGAAAATTTTATGTTAAAGGGAGAATACTATGACCTTTTTGGAAAGAGCAAAAGAATTGGTTAGCAAAATGACCATTGAAGAAAAAATGGCGCAAATGAGGTATGACGCACCTGCTATTGAACGATTGGGCGTGCCTGCGTACAACTGGTGGAACGAGTGCTTGCACGGTGTTGCAAGACAGGGCTGCGCAACGGTTTTCCCACAGGCTATCGGTATGGCTGCAAGCTATAATACAGACTTAATGTATAAGGTTGCCACAGCTATTTCAGATGAGGCAAGGGCAAAATATAACGAGTTTAAAAAATTCGGCTCAACAGAGCTTTACCAAGGACTTACCTATTGGTCACCGAACATTAACATTTTCCGTGACCCACGCTGGGGCAGAGGACACGAAACCTATGGTGAGGACCCGCTTTTGACAGGCAAAATGGGTACAGCGTTTATTAAAGGCTTGCAGGGTGAGGGCAAATACAGAAAGTTAGACGCTACAATTAAACACTATGCAGTACATAGCGGCCCTGAATATGAACGCCACGGCTTTGATGCAAGGGTTAGCAAAGAGGACCTTTACGAAACATATCTTTTTGCATTTAAATATTGTATAGACCATGCCGACCCAAGCGCAGTAATGGGCGCTTACAACAGGGTAAACGGCGAGGCTTGCTGCGCCTCCAAAACTCTTTTGCAGGACATTTTGTACGGTGAATTTGGCTTTAAGGGCTATGTGGTTTCAGACTGCGGTGCCATTGCAGATATAAACAGGGGACACCATATAACAGACACCGAGGCAGAAAGTGCTGCGTTAGCGGTAAACAACGGATGTCAGCTTAACTGCGGAGATGCGTATCTTGCGCTTTATGAAGCCTATGAAATGGACTTGATTGATGAAGAAACTATAACGAAAGCGGTTGAAAAGCTGTTTGAGGCTCGTTTCCGCCTTGGTATGTTTGACAGCGATTGCGAATACGATAAAATCCCTTATGATGTGGTTGAATGTCCAAAGCATCTGGAAATTAACAGGCAAATGGCAAGGGAAAGCATTGTTCTTTTGAAGAATAACGGTATTTTGCCACTTTCCAAGGATGTAAAAACTATTGCGGTAATCGGTCCGAACGCAGATGACAGAAGCGTATTACACGCAAACTATAACGGTACACCTTCAAGATATGTAACAATTCTTAACGGCTTGCAGGATAGCTTTGATGGCAGAATTATCTATGCAAAGGGATGTCACGCAACAAAAACAGACGGAAACTGGACAGGCTTCCCACTTCGTGAAGCGGTTATTACTGCTAAAATGGCGGATGTTGTTATTCTTTGTATGGGTCTTAACCCATCAATCGAGGGTGAGGAGGGTGACGACTTTAACGGTGACAAGGCAGGAGATAAAAACGACCTTAATTTGCCTTCCCCCCAAAGAAAGCTTTATGAGGAAGTAATTGCCCTTGGCAAGCCAACAATATTTATAAATGTTAGCGGAAGTGCAGTTGCACTTTGCGACCAGGATGAAAAATGCGATGCAGTGCTTCAATGCTTCTACCCGGGCTCCGAGGGGGGAAACGCAGTGGCAGACATATTGCTTGGCAAATACTCACCAAGCGGCAGATTGCCCGTTACCTTCTATAAATCCACTGAGGATTTGCCACCGTTCAGAGATTACAGTATGGAAAACAGAACATATAAGTTCTTTAAGGGCAAGCCCCTATATCCCTTTGGCTATGGCTTAACTTACAGTAAGGTTGAAGAAAATTGGCTTGACGAAAACACCGTTGAGCTTACAAACAGCGGCGACTACGATACTGACTATTCAGTATTGAAATTCAAATATGAGCCACACCCCGAGCTTTTGGACTTTAAAAAAGTTCACTTGAAAAAGGGCGAAAGGCTTACAGTTACATTTTAAAAAAAGAGCACTTTGACATTTGTCAAGGTGCTTTTAAATTAGTGGTTGATTTTTATACTATTTGGTATTACAATATAATCAGAATAATATTTATTGATTTTTAAGGAGAGAGAAAATGAAAAAGAAACTTTTAGCATTGTTCTTGCTTATGCTTTCCTTGTGTCTTTGCTTTGTATTAGTATCTTGTGAAGATACTAATGAAACAGACGAGGACGATGAGGGACAAGAAAAACAAGAAAAACCTCGTACAAGCAAAGGCTTGGAGTACCAGTTGTCAAGTGACAAAAAATCCTATATTGTAAAAGGAATTGGTTCATGCAAGGACAAGGATATTGTAATACCGGAAACATATAAAGGATTGCCTGTGACGGAAATAGGAAAAGAGGCATTTAGGAACAACACTATAACAGGTGTGGAAATGCCAAGCGGGGTAAAGTTTATTGGTGAGGCGGCTTTTAACTCTTGCGAAAATCTAACAGAGATAGTTCTACCGAGTAATGAAACATTCGTTGATGACTTTGCATTTGACGGTTGCTCAAAACTTGCCTATAACAGTTATGATAACGGTTTGTATCTTGGAACTTCGGATAACCCATATTTAATTCTTATGAAAGCAAAAGACCAATACATAACTGCTTGTGAAATAAATAGTGGAACGAAACGGATTCAATCAAGAGCGTTTAGCAGATGCTATGATTTGACAAGTATAGAGATACCTGATGGTGTTGTGAGTATTGGCACACAGGCTTTTGAGGAGTGTCCTTCTATGACTGAATTGCAACTGCCTAACAGTGTGACAAAAATAGGTACTTATGCGTTTGGTTTTTCCTTTAAAACCTTTAACTATAGTATTTGCGATAATGCCAAATATATTGGCAATGAGGAAAATCCATATTTAGCGCTTGCTAATGTAGATGATAAAAATATAACTTCTTTTGTGATAAAAGAGAATACAAGGTTTATTCTTAATGGCGCATTTGGCTCGTGTAAGAATTTGACTAATATAGAAATTCCAAACAATATAGTTAGTATAGATGACAACGCTTTTTATTGGTGCACTAGTTTAAAAAGCGTTACAATCGGTAATGGTGTACAGTACATCGGTTACAACGCATTTGGAAATTGCGAACAATTGGAAAGTATAGTAATACCAAGCAGCGTAACTCAAATACAAATGGACATATTTAATGGTGCTAACAGGCGTATGAAGATTTATTGTGAAGCAGAAAGCAAACCTGACGGTTGGAACGAAAGATGGAATTCATCAGAGCATAATGTCACTTGGGGATACAAGAAATAATCTTAGAAGTACCCGCTTAAACCAGCCTAAAAAGGGATAAGACGGTACTTTTAGGCAAATATTCCTTATGGCTAAGATATAAAAAATCCAATACGGTCAAATTTTAATAAAAGAGGCGTTATCGCCTCTTTTTGTTTATAATTAAAAAATATAAAAAACAGCTATATTTTAGTTGACATTTAATACTATTTAAGATAAAATTTAACTGTAATATTTTATAAGGAGAATGGATTATGCGACTGACAGGAAAAACACTTAAAAGGCTCACAAAGGGGGCAGTGTATTTTGAAGAAAATAAGGGATATTTTGTTCCGTACAGATACAGTAAGGAGCAAATTGATTATATGGCAAGACCTGAATATGATTGGGGCTGGCGTATGTACGCAGGCTTTACAGGTGGAATAAGGCTTGAATTTAAGACGGACTCTGAAAATATCAGCTTTGATTATAGAGCCTCCCACAGTCACGAAAGGGGAAACACGGTTGATTTATATATAAACGGTGTTTTGACAAGCATATACAAAATTGAGGACAGGCTAAAAGGCAAGGTGGAGTTTACTCTGCCCGCAGGAAAGAAGCTTGTTACCCTTTACCTGCCGGGAGAGAGTAAGCTTGAAATAAAGAATTTTACCCTTGACGGTGGCTATGAGGCTGTAAAGGACAAGGGACAAAGGGTTCTTGTAATAGGTGACTCTATTACACAGGGCGCAGGCCCTGATTTTGCAAGCGCCTCATACCTTAACAGTCTGCAAAGGAAAACAGGATATACAATCTTGGACCAAGGTATAGGCGGCTACCGCTTTGAAGCTAAGGATTTAATGAAGGTTACGGGCTTTGAGCCAGATAAAATTATAGCCTTCTTGGGTACAAATTACTATGAATGTGTGGATACCTACGATTATGAGAGGGCAGCCTTTGATTTTTATAAAAGGCTGAGTGAAATATATCCAAACACTAAAATTCTTGCCATAACACCGATTTTTAGGACAAGGGATTTGGATGTGGAAAGGTTTTCTTGGTGCATTAACAAAATCAAGGATGCCTGCGCCCTTTACCCAAACATTACCGTGGCAGATGGGCTTGATTTAATGCCAAATGTTGCGGAGTGCTTGGCTGACGGAGTTCACCCAAATACCTACGGCTCGGAAATGATAGCGCAGAATTTATTTAAATTTATAAAGGACAATAAGCTATAATGTTTAAATATGCAAATTATATAATACATCCCGAAAACAAGCTTTATGAGCCTGTACATTTTCATAAGTCAGTGAAATTAAAGGGCAAAATTAAAAAAGCGACCCTTAATGTAACATCCCTCGGCTGCTATTATGCGGAAATTGACGGGGTGCGTGTGGGTGACTTTATTTTAGCCCCCGGCTTCACTTCAAGAAAACGCGTGCAGTATCAAAGCTATGATGTTACAAAAATGCTGAAAGAGGAAAGCAGCCTTGATGTAATAGTGTCTGACGGATGGTACAAGGGCAAAATCAACTTCAATGTTGATAAAGGCAAAGAGGAGCTTAAAAAAGCCCTAATTGCCAAGCTTGTTATAGAATACAAGGGCGGCGAAAGGGAAACTTTTGTAACTGATGAGAGCTGGCTTGTAAAAAAGGACAAGCTTCGTATGGCAGAGCTTTATGACGGAGAAATTTACGACTCTTTGTTTGAGGACGAATATGTAAATGCAAAAACAATTGATTACGATAAGAAAAAGATAGAAAAGCAAGAGGGCGTTTTTGTAAAGGAGCAGGAAATACTTGAACCTGTGTCGATTTTTAAAGCGCCAAACGGGGACACCTTAATAGATTTTGGGCAGAATTTAACAGGATATTTTGAATTTTGCGTAAGTGCCGAAAAAGGGGATAGGGTAGCATTTACCGTTTGTGAGGAGCTTGACAAATACGGCAACTTTTATAACGATAACTACCGTGATGCAAAGGCTCGCTTTGAGTATATATGTCACCAAGGTGAAAACAGATACAAGCCTATTTTAGCCTTTTGGGGTTTTAGGTATATGCGTGTTGACAGCTTCCCCTGTGAAATCAAAAAGGAAAATATAAAAGCTATAGTTTTACATTCGGATATAAAGCGTACAGGCTATCTTGAAAGCTCAAACAAGGAGCTGAATAAGCTGTTTTCCAACATTATATGGGGACAAAAGGGTAATTTCTTGGATGTGCCGACAGACTGCCCGCAAAGGGATGAAAGGCAGGGCTGGACAGGGGATGCAACGGTATTTTGCAAAACCGCCTGCTACAATTACGATGTAAACAGGTTCTTTGAAAAATGGCTGCACGATATGCGTCTTGACCAAGGAAAGACAGGCTATATCCCCAACATTATTCCCCAAACCGTTTGCTGGGACTGGTCAACGGCAGAAACAAGCGGCGCTGTGTGGGGAGATAGCGCAACTATAATTCCCTATCAGCTTTATTTATCCTACGGTAATGTAAGCGTACTGAAAAAGCACTATGCCTGTATGAAAAGATACATTAAATATATTGGCAGCGTAACAAAGGAAAAATACCTTTGGTGCGGCTGTGACCAATTTGGCGACTGGCTTGGGCTTGATGCCCCCGAGGGTAGCTATCGCGGCTCGTCAAGCGAGGACTTTATTGCATCGGTTTTCTACCGCCATTCTGTTGGAATAGTAATTAAGGTTGGAAAAATTTTAGGCAGGAGTGTTGAAAAATATGAACGCCTGCACGAAAAAATAACCAAGAAAATAAAAGAAACCTTTAAGGAATATAAAACCCAAACAGAGTGTGTCCTTGCTCTTTATTTTGACATAGCACAGGATAAAAAAGCGGTTGCAAAACAGCTAAACGATATGATTATAGCAAACGGAACACGCTTGAAAACAGGCTTTGTCGGTACGCCCTATCTTTTGCATGCCCTTTCACAAAATGGGTATAGCGAAACCGCTTATTCACTGCTTTTGCAGGACAAATTCCCCTCTTGGCTTTATTCTGTAAAGCAGGGCGCAACTACAATTTGGGAGCATTGGGACGGAAAGAACGAAAAGGGCGAATTTTGGTCAAGGAATATGAACTCCTTTAACCATTATGCCTATGGTAGCGTGGCAGACTGGGTTTATGAGGTGGCGTGCGGAATTAAGCCCTGCGAGGACAAGCCTGCCTTTGAAAAAATAGTGATAGAGCCAACGCCAACAGACAAGCTTGACCATTTAAGTGCCACCCTGTGTACGAAATTTGGCAAAATATCATCCAAATGGTACCACGAAAACGGTAAAATCCGCTACGAAATTACCGTACCAAAAAGCGCAACTGTCATAATTAACGGCATAGAGCATAAGGTTAAAAAAGGAACGCACATATTTTAATAGCTGTTGAAATGTGCTATTATTAAATTACAAAACAATCTATATTAGGGAGATGTGACAATGAAATTTAAATTTTTACTTACACTATTATTATGCTTAGCCCTTGTTTGCTGCTTTGCTTCTTGCGGAAGTGAAGGCGATGATGGTGATAGCGAAGAAGCTTATACTGTAACCTTTAAAACTAACTGTGGAGCATTTGTAAAGTCTGTGAAGGTTAAAAACGGCAAAAAGGTGCCTCAGCCCGAGGCTATAGAAAACCCCGGTTACACATTTTCAGGCTGGTACTACGGGGATGAAAAGTGGTCGTTTGCAGGCCACACCGTTACAGATGATATGACTCTTGAAGCAAGATGGTTTGCAAATGAAAATTATCTTAGCTTAGACAGGAACGGCGCGCCATACGAAGCGATTTCAGGAACATCCATGGCGATAAAGACAGGTCAAACAAAAAATATTGTAAAGAACCCATTTAAGTGGAACAACCGTAAATTTTTAGGCTGGTCAACAACCCCTGACGGACCTGTTGAATATGCTGATTGTGCGCCATACACTATGGGTACAAAATCCACAAAGCTTTATGCTGTATGGGACCGTACAACGAGTAATATTGTATTTGACGGTAACGGTGTTGAAAGCGGAGCAATGATTGATGCAGTTATAAAAAACGGTGCAACGGCTAATCTTCCAAAAAACACCTACGTACGCCAAGGATACGTATTCAAGGGCTGGTCAACAACACCTAACGGACCTGTTGAATATCTTGACGGTGCGTCATACACTATGGGTACGGATGATACTTATATCCTTTACGCAGTTTGGGAGTCCGAAGGGTTTACAATTACCTACCATTGTAACGGTGGAGAAGCAAATCCTGAAAACCCCGTTACCTTTACAGTAGAGGATTTACCCATCAAGCTTAGCGATTTAAGCAATCAAGAAAACCGCTTGTTTAATTATTGGTACTATGAAAGCGATTTTAGCGGTAGCCCTGTTTTTGAAATTACAGAGCCGAAAAATATCACCTTGTATGCGGAGTTTGTTGACGGCAGTGACGGCTTGGGCTTCCAAATGAGTGGCAGCACATGGAACATTACTAAATATGAGGGTACTGCAAAGGATGTAATTATACCTGCTCAATACAAGGGTAAAACAGTAAAAAACATTAAAACTGCCTTTTATAACTCCAATACAATAAGAAGCATAACTATACCAAGCAGTGTAGTGAGCATTGCGGAAGGAGCCTTGCGTAAATGTAAGAATCTTGAAAGCATAAGCGTTGACAAGGATAACCCAAATTATAAATCAATAGACGGAAGCCTTTACACAAAGGACGGAAAAACGCTTCTTCAATATGCAACAGGCAAAAAGGACGAAACCTTTGTGGTTCCCGAAGATGTAACTACCATTTCAGCATATGCATTTTCAAGAAGCCAATATTGTGAAACGATTATAGTAACTGACAATGTAACTAAAATCGGCAACTATGCATTTTCAAGCTGTCCTAATCTTATGAAGGTTGTTGTCCCTGCAAGCATGACGCTTATGGGAGAAGTTGTGAACCAAGGTAGCCCTATTCTTACGATGTATTGTGAGATTGCAGAGAACGAGTGTACATGGCCAAGCTATTGGAAAACCTCATCCTGCCATGTTGTGTGGGATTGCAATAACAACAACGTAGCAACTAACGGAAATATCTATGTGGTACAAGATAATGTAAGATATGCCTTGAAGGACGGAAAAGCAACTGTTGTAAGACAAGGAAAAAATATCGCAAAAGCGATAATTGCTTCAAGCATTAGTTATGGTGGACAAAATTATCCGGTAACGAGTATTGTTGGCGAGGCATTCTATGATTGCGATTTACTTGTTGAAGTGTTAATTCCAAGCAGTGTAATAAGTGTTGCGGAAAATTCCATCTATCAATGTTCGTGTGTTACTGTTTACTGTGAGGCTTCAAAAAGACCAAGCGGATGGCATTATAACTGGAACCCCGGTATTTATCCCGCCGTTATATGGGATTGCAATAATAACGATTCAACCTCGAATGGATGCATATATACAGTGATTGACGGAATAAGATATATGATTGATGGTGAGGGAGCCCATGTTGTAGCGCAACCGAAAAATATTACAAGGGCGATTATTCCTGAAAGTATTACTTATAAAGGACAGCAGTATTCGGTAGTGGGTATATCAGGTAGCGCATTTTCCGCTTGTAAAGATTTAACGGAGGTTGTTATTCCAAATAGCATTAAAACTATTGGAATGTATGCTTTCAGTAGTTGCAATAATTTAAAAAGTATAATTATTCCAAGTAGTGTTGAAAGAGTTGAACAGCTTGCAATTAAAAGATGTGAAAGCCTTACGATTTATTGTGAGGTAGAGAAAAGACCGCTTAGCTGGGATAGCGATTGGAATGAAGACAATTGCCCTGTTGTGTGGGGATATAAGGAATAATCATAAAATGAAAAGCATTATGATTTAGAGACTATCAAAATTATGCTATAAATAGAATAAGTATAATCGGTAGCCTCGTTAAAGCAAAATAACAAAAAGCCTTCTTTTAGCAAAGCAAGCTAAAAGAAGGCTTTTTTAATCTTCAATATCGTTAAAATAATCTCTTTGAAAAAATTCAGATAATGTAATACCTGCTCCCTCGCAGAAGCGTTTAATAGTAATAACCTTTGAGCATTTTGTTCTGCCCTTGATTAAATCATACAATGCAGAGGGCGACATGCCACCTTTGAGAGAAGCATCACAAACATTTATTCCTTTTGATTTGCAAATTTCATCAATGCGTTTTATAATTGCGTCATTTAATTTCATAACAACACTCCAAAATCACGGAATTCCACAATTATTATATGCTTGCTTAAAAATTTTATCTCGTGGAGTTCCACGATATTGACAAACTGATGTCATAGAGTTATAATCAATAACGGAATTCCACGATTATTGGAGATGCTTATGATAATTACATTTGTTGGACACAGAACGCTATGCAAAGAAAATGGATTGCAAGAAAGAGTTAAAATGTCACTAATTGAGAGTATAAGGTTGGGCGAAAAGACAATATTTTATTGTGGTGGATATGGTGATTTCGATAATTTATGTGCTACTGTTTGCCATAGTATTAAAAAAATATGTACGGATTGTGAAATTGTTTTCGTTACTCCATATATATCCATATCACAGCAAAAAAAGATAAAAAGGCTTATTGAAGAAAAAACATATGATAGTGTTATTTATCCGCCATTAGAAACAGTGCCGCAAAGGTTAGCTATTTGCAAAAGAAACGAATGGATGATTGAGCAAGCGGACTTGGTATTAGCATATGTGGATTGTAATTATGGTGGTGCATATAAAGCCTTACAGTATGCAACAAAAAAAGGAAAGCGAATAATAAATTTAGCCAACTATAATTGAGCCTATCAAAATTATGCTTAAAATGGAAAACAAAATCTAAATTGCTTTATTAAATTAAGGTACCATAAAAGCCTTCTCAAAACGAGAAGGCTTTTGTTTTTATTCAACGATTTGAATTAGCGTTTTATTATTCTAAACACGCAGGCATCATAGCCGTTAATACTGTTTATTTCGCCGCGGTAAACCGCATCGATTTTATAGTCATTTGAAATGGTGATTTGTGGGTCAACGGTGTCCCCCGACAAATTAAGGGCAACTACCACATAACCGTCATTTTCCTCGTGGAGTGTATGAATTACATAGTCGTTTTCTATTTCTACCGCCTTGTTTATGTGGTCGCAAAGAAGCTCCTTATATACCATATAGTTATTTGTGTCGTACGCATTTGGTGTATCCGTGAGCATTTTCTCAATTGGCGCATTTACAAAAAATACCCTGCCCTTACCGTAGTTATTCACGGTTGCGAACGGGTTACCGTTACTGTCACGGTAAAGCACCCTTGCGCTTGTAGCTTCAAGAATAACAGTTCTTTCTCTCTTAAACGGAATAGTAGCTCCTTTAATTTCCACGCTTAAAGACTCGTTATGCTCAAAGCTGTCAATAACACGCACGCCAACGAATTCTTCAAGCTCTGTAAGAATACCGTCATTTAGTGAAATGTATAAATCCGCACCCTCATATACTCTTGCTTTTAATTCCTCGTATGTTTCCTTATGAATTACGTTAGTGCCTGAAATTGAAGGGAGCAAATAAAGGTCAGAGTACGGAAGCTCACTGTCGCAATATGTATAAGTTAGGTTTAAATTTGATTTTGCAGCCATAAGATATGACATATAGCAAATTTCCCAATGGTTTTGCTTTTTGGAAAGAATACAAACACCGTCCGTTGTAGATGGGGAAAGCTTAAAGTCCAAGGAGTTAAGAAACTCACGGAAGCTCTTGATTTCCAAAAGCGTTGGCTTTGGCGTACCGTCATTCCTTATAAGACCAAGCTCCCTTTCCACCATTAAAGCGGTGTAAGGGTGGGTGTTTAGCTTATTTTGGTCGCAGCCGCACCACCAAAGTGCGCCGAGGGCATTGTTTGCCCACAGGGAGTAAAGGTTTAGGCGCATATATTTTCCTGCATTTTCATCACTGCAAATCATAGGTCCCATTGTACCCATTTCCTCGGAGAGACAGGGCTTGCCGCTAACTTCTGCATAATATTTAGTGTAAATGGTGGAAAAGAGGAGTGTGCGAGGGGACATTGTTTTGTCAATCCTTGTAAACTCACACCAATAAGGGTATGGGTGCGTTGTCAAAATATCGGTAAACTCCCCTTGTGTGCTGAACTTCCACAAATTTTCTTCATTAAGGTAGTGCATACCCGAAACAACGGGACGGGTAGGGTCAGCCGCCTTAATTGCGTTTGATACTAAGGCAATCCAGCTGTCAGCCTCGTGGTGATTATTTACATTTTCCATTTCGTTACACTCGTTACCTAAGTCCCAGGCGATAATTGTATCTCTATCCTTAAAGCTGTTTACAAAGCCCTTGATAAAAAGCTGCTGTAAATACTGTGACATAGGGTCAGTTATAATATTCTTGCCAAGAAGGGCGGCGGGCACAAACATACGCCCACTCATAAAGCCTGTAATTAAACCAACGATAACCTTTAAGCCATACCTGTCGCACAGGTCAAGAAATTTTGAAAAGTGGGAAAGCATTTCCTCATCAATATAATAGTAATTGCGGTTACCCTCGTATCCTACAAGGTTGCCTCTGTTTTCATAAATAGGGGTAACGGGCTGAAAATCACGCCAGTTTGGAAAAACACGCAGGTGCTTAACTCCGTTTTTTGCAAGGATAGATAAATCACGGTCAATTGCGCAAACATCAAAGTCACGCCACATCTCCGTGCCTGCATTAGATGCCCAATAGTTACAGCCAAGTAAAAATTCCATATTTAACCTCATAATCGTTTTTCTTAATTTTATCACATTGCTTTATTGAAAACAAGTGTTTACAAATAATATCTTGTATGATAAAATAAAATTGAGGTGATGAAAATGAAAATAATGAGCTTTAACACACAACATTGTCTGAATTATTTGGAACAGAAGGTTGACTATGAAATAATGGCAAGGGCGATTATGGACACAGGTGCGGACATAATCGGTTTGAATGAAATGTTTGACGGGGGCATTTACTGTGAGCAAACAAAAAAGCTTGCAAGCATTACAGGAATAGAAAACTATTACTTTGCAAAGGCAATTGATGACAGCGACGGTCCTTACGGTAATGGGATTTTGTCAAAAATACCCTTTAAAAGCGTGGAAACTATAATAATTCCCGACCCGAGCCCCAAAAGACCGGGTGGCTGGTACGAAACAAGATGCGTTTTAAAGGCAGAGCTTGAAAACGGAGTAAGAGTTTTAGTAACCCATTTTGGCTTGGAAAAGGACGAGCAGGAAAACGCTGTAAAAACAATTCTCCAACACATACGAAATGAAAAATGCATATTGATGGGCGACTTTAATATCGAGCCGAGCAATGAGCTTTTAATACCCATAAAACAGTGTTTAATCGACACTTCCACGGGGTTTTGCGAAAATAAATTAAGTTTTCCGTCAGATAACCCGAGGATAAAAATTGACTATATATTCGTATCCCCCGACATTGAGGTGGTATCTGCCGATATTCCCGAAATTATCGCATCGGACCACCGTCCGCATATAGCAAAAATTAAATTTTAGTGCAATATTGACAAAGAAACATGCGTGTGGTATAATTATTTTATCTAAATTTATATTTAATTATGAAGGAGAATGACAATGAAAAAGAAATTACTTATTTTAGTTTTTGCTTTGGCTATTGTTCTAACGCTGGGTATAGCTGTATTCGCTAACGATGCGGAGGCAGGCGATATTACAATTTCATTTGTAAACTCCCAAGACCCAACAAGCGCAACCACAAGCCTTGACAAAACTGCACATCCTGACGGAAAAATAACCGTTGGTGCAGGCGAAGCCTTTACTTTGCCTACAACTTCAAGCGCAAAACGCGCAGGTGAAGCGGGATATCAGCTTATTTGGTACACAGAAAACGGTCGTACCTATAAGGCAGGTGAAACTGTTTCTTTTAACGAAGACACTCGCCTTTTCAGATGTGTGGCGAAAGAAGCATCTAATGCTGATGAACTTCAAACAGGAATGAGTGGAGATACAAGAGCGGTTATTCTTACTGCGGACATCGTAAGAAACGCATCCCTTAGTATGCACGGACAATCAGAAAATATCGTCGTTCTTGGTGGCTACAACCTTACCTTGAATGCAAACGGTACTATGATGGGTGGCGACAGAACAGGTAAGCACGTAATCGGTGAAGGCACGTTGACAGTAACTAACCCGGACAATAAGGTTGGTTCACACCACTTGTTTAACTGCAACTCCCACGGCTGGTACAACGAAACAAACAAATGCGTTATCGGTGTTGACGTTGTGCTTAATGCACCGAACCACCACCTTTACCAGGACGGAAATGGCTCCTGCTGGGATGGCTTGCCATTATTTAGAATTTACGGTAAGCTTAATGTTTGGTCCTTGGGTAACCTTTGGAACTCTACAGATAAGACCCCAACCATTGAGATTTTTGAGGGTGCTGAGGTAACCTTAAACGGACAAAAAATTATGTACGGCTCATACAATAACAAGAGCAACTGTTATCAATTGCGCTTGAACATTTACGGTGGTACAATCAATTTGCCGCAAAGCGCTACAAACCCAAGCTACTGGACAAGTGATATTTATGACGAAGCCTTGTATCCACAGGGAATACACGATTTAACTGCAAAAAATGCTGACCGCTTCAACATTGTTGGCGGTACCTTCAACGTTAAGGTTCCTGACGCTGTTTTAAGAGCTGATAACACAAGCCTTGTTTACAATGAAGCAGAAGGTACTTATTCAGTGGTTAAGAGCGAATGCCCTAACGGTACACACAATTATGTACAGGCAGAGGCATATGAGGGAATTGAAAATACTTGTACAACCGCAGGAATTTATTATTTCCGTTGCGAATGCGGCGCATACAAAACAGGCATAAGCCCTGAATTTGGACATAGCTTTACAATCTTGACAACAGAAAAGGAAGCCACAGTTTCAGAGCTTGGTATCAAGAGAGTAGATTGCGACAGATGTGATTACTACTATACATATGAATATTCCTTCTCATCTCTTGAAGTAGAGGTAACAATTACAGTCTTGAAGGACGGAAAAGAAACTGAAATTACCCTTTTGGCAAAGGATGTATTCAACTTTACAGTAGTTGATACGGTAGAGGAATATTCTTGCACAATCACAGGTGTTAAGGACGGAGACGGCTACACCAAGAAGGATATTGTAAAAATCCAAATTCCAAGCGGACTTTTGAGTGTTACAGGCAACGCAATTGCTGATATGACAGCATTGAAGGAAATTGAGATAATGGATTATGCTACCGTAACATTTAATGGCTCATCCATTAAGAACTGTCCTGCGCTTGAAAAGATAACTAACGGTAATGGACTTGTTGTATTCAGCGGAAGCACTGTATCAAATTGTCCTCTCTTGGCAGTTCTTGACTTGACAAAGGGCGATGCTACATTTAAAGATGACGCTTTTAAAAACAACCAAGCAGTAAAAGATGTTTTGATGGCAGAGGGTAACACATATACCTTCGGTGCAAACTGCTTTAACAATTCAGGCTTAGAAAAGGTTATTTTCCCGGATAACAGTAATATCGTATTTGCGGGAGATGCAGCCTTCTACGGTTCACCTGAATTGACATACGCTTATTTCGGTGCAAACTGTATTTCAGATAAAAAAATTGTAAGAAAGCCCTTTGACTGCTGCTATTCCTTGAAAACAGTAGTTTTAATGGATATTACATACATAGACCAATATTCATTCTGCTGTAACGGAAACGCATCCTCTAACGCTTCACACCGTGAAGGTAAGGGACTTAACCAAGGTGCGCTTAATATTTATTGCCACAGCGAAACAATTTCAATACACAAGGATGTGTTTGCAAACAGAAGCGTTTTAGGTGTTAACTTCTATACCGTTTCCGGTGTGACTTCATTGGCAAATTGCAAATATACAGTTTACTCAGGCTTGCCCCACGCATACGCATACGGTGTGGTAACAGAATCTACCTGTGTAACACAGGGTACAGCGTACTATGTAACAGATTGTCCTTGTGGCGGTGATTATCGCGAAAATACATACACAACATATTCAACTCTCAACCCTGAAATTAATGAAGTTGAAAATGAAGCATACGGTACAGAAGTGGTTTATATGCCACTTTCCGAGGAGCATACTGACAGCGACATTGTAAAGGATGTTCTTTACAAAAACGGTATGACAAAGCTTGGTACAAAGGTTTATAAGTGCTTATACTGTGATGAAACAATTGGCGAGGAGGAGGAAGCTACATTCCCTGCATTGTTCACCTATTACGGTTATTCCATAAAGGAATACGGTGATGTTAGCGTTTCTCAGTGCTTTGGCTTTGAAGAAAAGGTGTATGCAAATTACTTTGAAATCACAGGAAACGAAATTAGCTACGGTGTTGCGGTTGCCGCAAAGGCAAGCGTGGCTGACGGTAAGCTTGTAGGTACAGACGGAAAGGCTATAAGCAGCTCTGTGCTTGCATTCTCCTGCACAAATTCAAAGTATGACATAATTGATGTTAAGGTTACAGGCTTAGGCGGCAATGAGGATACAGAAATATACTTCTGTGGCTACTACATTGTTGACGGTACGGTTTACTATATTGACAATGGTGAGTCCGGCTTAGAAAGTGCTATTGCAACTACATATAACCAAATACTTGAAATGGCACAGTAAAATAAAAAATACCCACGGGTAGCCTTACGGGATTTTCGAACGCACTCGATATGCTTGCTTTGCAAACGAGTATATTAAGTCGGCGAGAATGACAAATTGACAAAATAAGAGCAAGAATAGAAGGACCGGTTTCCTTTTACTCTTGCTCTTTTTGTTAGTTATATTAAACGTTAAAGTATTTAATTGCGTTATTGTAGCAAATATCCTTAATAACGGAGCCAACAAGCTCAAAATTAGATGTCATTTCTCCCTTTTCCATAAGCGTGCCCAGGTATGTGCATAAAATCCTACGGAAGTAATGGTGACGAGGGTAGGAGAGCAGAGAACGGCTGTCGGTAAGCATACCGATAAAGGTGCCGATGTGACCTGTTGCAGTTAAGTCCTCTAAATGCTTTTCCATACCAACCTTATTGTCAAGGAACCACCAAGCAGGACCGTACTGAATTTTACCCCTTGCACATCCGTCCTGGAAGCAACCTATTAGCGACATAATTTCAGCGTTCATTTTCGGGTTAAGGTTAAAGATGATAAGCTTAGGCAATGACTTTTCGCAATTCAATTTATCCATAAGTCTTGAAAGATTGGAAATGGAATTTTTGTCGGAAATACTGTCGAAGCCTGTATCAAGCCCCAATTTTTCAAGCATAACGCTGTTGTTGTTACGCATTGCGCCAAAGTGAAGCTCGGTTGACACATTATATTTTGCATAAAGCTTCATTAAGAAGTATGTTACATAGCCCTTAAACACCTCACTATCCGCAACGCTTGGTGTATTGCCTGCCAAAACGGACCTTAAAACCTTGTCCGCATCCTCTTTTTTAGACACAGGGTACACGCTTTCCACCGCAATATCACTTGCACGGCAGCCAACGGACAAAAATGCCTGAAGCCTGTTTTCAAGTGCATTTTCAAGGTCATCTATTGAAGAAATCTTATTTGTTAATTCTTCAAGCTTGCCAAGGAAATTAAGGTAGCCCTTTGCCTCAATGTTCATTATCTTGTCAGCTCTAAATGCCGGAATAACTAAAAACTTGTAGCCCTTTTCCTTGATTTTTTCAAAGGTGGTAAGGTCATCAAACACCTCGTTTGTGGTGAACACGTGGGTTACGTTTGAGCTTTCGATAAGGGATTGCGGGGTGACCTTGTTTTTTGCGATATAGTCGTTACACATATCCCAAATAGCCTGGGCATTTTCACCGTTAATTTCAAGGGTGCAGCCAAAATACTCTTGAAGCTCAACCTGTGACCAGTGGTAAAGCGGGTTGCCAAAGGCGGTGCCCAAGGCGTTACAGTAGGTTATGAATTTTTCCTTGTTTGATGCGTTACCTGTAATAAATTCCTCGTTTACGCCGTAGTTACGCATTAAACGCCATTTATAGTGGTCGCCCGCCAACCAAATTTCAAAAACGTCATTAAATCTTTTGTTTTCAAGTATCTGCTTTTCAGGTAAATGGCAGTGATAGTCAAAAATCGGCATATCCTTTGCATAGTCAAAATACAACCGTTGTGCAGCTTTGTTGTCAAGTAAAAAATTATTCTTTATGTAGCTCATTATAATGTAACACCGTCCTTAAATATTGCAATTTCGGAAAAACCGTTTTCCTCATTTTTTGTTTTTCTTCCGCTTGCCACCTCTAATATGTAGGCAAGGAAGTCCTCGGTTATGCTTTCCATTTTTTCACCCTCCAAAATGGGAGAAGCATCAAAGTCAATCCAACCGCTTTTCTTTTCTGCCAACTGCTTGTTGGTTGAAATTTTAACTGTTGGCACAGGACCGCCAAGTGGAGTGCCTCTGCCTGTGGTGAACAGTACCATATGTACCCCTGCCGCAGTTAGGTTTGTCACCGCCACAATGTCATTACCCGGACCGTTTAAAAGGGACAAGCCGTTTTTGGAAAGTGTGTCGCCGTAGTCAAGCACGTCAACCACGGGGGATAGCCCGCCCTTTTGAACACAGCCAAGAGATTTTTCTTCAAGTGTTGTAATTCCACCCGCCTTGTTTCCCGGGGACGGATTTTCGTAAATAACCTGATTGTGCCTTGTAAAGTAGTCCTTAAAATCGTTTATAAGCTTCACGGTTTTATCAAAGGTTTTTTTGTCAACGCATCTTTCCATTAACAGATGCTCCGCGCCAAACATTTCAGGCACCTCTGTCAAAACACAGCTACCGCCAAAGGAAACCATTTTATCACAAAGGCTGCCTACAAGGGGGTTAGCGGAAATACCGCTATAACCGTCACTGCCACCGCATTTCAAGCCTAAGCGAAGCCTTGATATGCTTATTCTCTCTTTTTTGAATGTGGATGCGTACCTCTGTAATTCTTCAATTATGGATACGCCCTCGGCAATTTCGTCCTCAACATCTTGACAGTTTAGGAACTTAATACGGCTTTCGTTGTACTCGCCAAGCACCCTTTTCATCTCGCCAATATTGTTGTTTTCACAGCCTAAGCCAAGAACTAAAACACCGCCTGCGTTTGGATGGTTTATCAAGCCGCAAAGTATTTTTTGGGTAAGGGCGTTATCCTCCCCAAGCTGAGAGCAGCCATATGGGTGTGGGAAATGTTTTGCACCTGTTTTCCTTGACAGAGCTTCTGCCACCTTGTTAACGCATCCAACGGTATTTACAATCCAAATATCGTTGCGTATGCCAACATCACCGTTTTCACGCACATAGCCCTCAAAGGTTAAGTCACACTCAACCCTTGAAATACCGTAATCCTTATAATTGTAGGAATATTCAAGGTTGCCCGAAAGGTTTGTTTTTACATTGTGTGTATGTACGTGCTCACCGATTTCAATGTCACAGGTTGCGTGACCGATAGGGGAGCCGTATTTTATAATATTTTCCCCCTGCTTTATTTGTTTTAGCGCGTACTTATGTCCGTTTTTTTGCACCTCCACATTATCAAGCTTATGAATTTGCATATTTTTCAACCTCGCAGGCAAATCTTGATAAATCCTCACCCCACAAGGAAGTGTCGGAAAGAATTTCCAAAACCGAGCCCTTTTGCATTTTTTCAGTTGCTACCGTATCGTCATTCGGCGTGCCCTTTTTGTAAAATTCAATCAGCTTACCAAAGGAGAACAAAAGAGCTTTTGGCGCTTCATTGTATTTTTTCTCATAGTCAAGAATAGATGGCAAAACTCTTACCTTAAATTTACTAACGGAGTTTAGGGCAATAGACTGACACATATGGCGTATGTATGGGTTAGCAAACCTAACCATAACCGCCTTGGCATATTCCTCTGTTTCCTTTTTATCCATATCCAAGGAAGCAACTATTTCCTCTTGGCAGGCTTTTAGGTGGGCGGATATTTTTTTATCTTTTAGACAATCTCCCACGGTTTCAACTCCGCTTAAAAGAGCATAGGGTATCATTGAGGTGTGCGAGCCGTTTAGAATACGCACCTTAATTGTGCGATATTTTTTAAGCTCATGCGTCAAAATTACATTAAGTCCGCATTTATCAAAGGGAAGCTCCTTAAACAAATCCTCATACCCGTCAATTACCCATAGGTGAAAATATTCAGAGGTGTTTACCATTTTGTCAGGAAAGCCGCAGTCAATTTTTTCATCCCTTGGGTAGCCTGTGTTTATACGGTCAACCAAGGTGTTCGTAAAGATATTGTCCTTGTCTATCCAATTTTTAAAGCCCTCGCCTAAGCCCCAAAGGTCAGCGTACCTTAAAATGCATTTTTTAAGCTCGCTACCGTTATTCTCAATAAGCTCACAGGGTAGGAACACAAAGCCGCCTAAGCCAAGTGTGTATCTTTTATAAAGAAGCTGTGTTAGCTTGCCCGGGAAGGTGGCGGCAGGCGCATCTTCAAATTTATCCGCTTCGCTAAAAACAATACCTGCCTCGGTTGTGTTGGAAACGATAAAACGGAAATCGGGGTTTTCGGATAGTGCCATATATTTGTCAAATTCCTCATAGGGCTTAACACACCTGGAAATTACATCAATTTTCCTTTGGTCAACTCCCTCAACGCCACGGCAAAGATGAGTATATACACAGCCCTGCTCGCTTAAAACATCGCAAAGCCCGTTTTTAATAGGCTGCACAACAACAACACTACCGTTAAAATCTGCTTTTTCGTTGGCTATATCAAGCATCCAATCTACAAATCCGCGAAGGAAGCCGCCCTCACCAAACTGAATAACCTTTTCTTTTCTCATATCTACCTCTCTTTTGTGTATAGCTTTGTGCTTTAATTATACTACAAGCACATTCATTTATCAACCGTATTTCAAGTTTTTTGTTGACTTTTTGCTTCAAGTGGTTTATACTTTATATATGAAAAAGCTAACGAATGAAAGAAAACCGTTTGATGAAACGGTTGAAAACACAAGGAAATATTTGAAGGATTATCTATAAGAGGTGAATATGAAAAAAGTATTAGGTATTGAGCTTGGCTCTACAAGAATTAAGGCAGTTTTGATTGATGAAAATGCAGCCGTTATAGCAAGCGGCTCTCACGAATGGGAAAATAAGCTTGAAAACGGATATTGGACATATTCTCTTGATGATGTTTGGACAGGCTTGCAGGATGCTTACGCTAACCTTTGCAAGGACCTTGGCGCACCTATTGAAAGGCTTGATTCAATCGGTATTTCCGCAATGATGCACGGATACTTGGCGTTTGATAAGGATGATAACCTGCTTGTTCCGTTTAGAACCTGGCGTAATACAACTACCGCGCAGGCAGCACAGGAGCTTACAAGTGCGCTTAACTTTAATATGCCGCAGCGTTGGAGTGGCTCTCACTTCTACCAAGCGGTTTTAAATGGGGAGAGTCATGTAAAGGATGTTACCTTCTTAACAACCTTGGCAGGCTACGTACATTGGATGCTCACAGGCGAAAAGGTGCTTGGCATTGGTGATGCTGCCGGTATGGTGCCGATTAAGGGTAATGATTACGATCTTGACAGAATAAAAATATATAACTCACTTTTGAAAAAGCACGGTGTTGATAAGGATTTATATAAGCTCTTGCCAAAGGCAGTTTTGGCAGGCGGAGACGCAGGCACTTTAACCGAAAAGGGTGCAAAGCTCCTTGACAAAACAGGTACATTAAAGGCAGGCTGTCCGCTTTGCCCACCTGAGGGAGATGCAGGCACAGGTATGGTTGCCACGAATGCAGTAAGAGTTAAAACAGGAAATGTGTCAGCAGGCACGTCTGCTTTTGCTATGGTTGTACTTGAAAAGCCGCTTTCAAAGGTAAATGAGTCAATTGACATTGTAGCAACTCCAAGCGGTGCTGACGTTGCTATGGTACACGCAAACAATTTCACCTCTGAAATTAATGCTTGGACTAACCTTTTTGAGGAGGTTATTGCATTAGCAGGCGCAACAATGAACAAGGGCAAGCTTTTTGATGCTCTTTATGAAATTTCAGCAAAGAGTGACTTTGATATTGGCGGCTTGGTTGGCTACAACTTCTTGTCAGGTGAGCCAATTGTTGGTATGGAAAGCGGTATTCCCCTTGTGGCAAGAAAGCCCGGCGGAAAATTAACCCTTGCTAACTTTATGCAAATGCAGCTTTATTCTGCCCTTGGTGCTATGAGTGTTGGTATGGAAATTTTGAATGAGGAAAATGTACAAATCAACGACATATGCGGTCACGGTGGCTTTTTCAAGACTCCGTTTATCGGTGCAAACGCAATGAGCGCGGCTCTTGGCGCACCTATCACCACTATGAAAACAGCAGGTGAGGGCGGTGCTTGGGGTGTTGCTGTGCTTGCCCTTTACAGAATTTTCAATGAAAAAGCATTGGAGGACTTCCTTGATACACTCTTTGCAAGCGCAGAGAAGGAAACGGTTGTTGCTTCAAAGGAAGAAAAAGAAAAGTTCGCAAGCTTTATGAAAGCGTATAAAGCAGGCTTAGCGGTTGAAAAGAAAGCAACGGAAAGCTTGTAATGATTGATAAAACTATCATACTTAATAAAATGGAAGAAAGCCTCACGGAATTTTGAAGTGAGGCTTTCTTCTATCTTTGCATCAGCTGCTTTTACAGACAGTTGATGTATGAGATAAAATGAATATTTTAAATGCGTAAACTTTTTTGCACAAACAGGAAAATATTATGCTATAATGAAGGTATCATAGCAAGGGAGAGGAAAATTTAATGAAATACTGTAAAAGATGTAAAGCGACTGCCGCTAACCATTGGCTATTCTGTACCAAATGCGGATACTATATTGGGGATGATTTAGGGGAGACGGAAACGGAATATGAGTGCGACAAGTGTGGGATAAAGTTTTTTGGCGGTGTTTTTTGTCCTTCCTGCGGCTCAAACGTCACGGACGGAGATAATTTCCTTTTTGGAGAAAATGCAATTGACCATAAGGACTTAAAGGCGGGTATGCAGGTAAGCATTGGCTCATATCCCTTCCGCTATTATGATGAGAAGCTTCCTATTGAGTGGATAATTCTCGCAAGGGAACCCGGCAAAGCGTTGCTTATTAGCAAATACGCCGTTGAAGGGCGCAGATACCACGAGGCATCGGGCTGTATTTGGGAACACTCTGAAATGAGGGAGTGGCTTAATACAAGGTTTGCAGATGATGCTTTTACAAACGAGGAATATGCGCACATTGCTACAACCGTGCAAAATGACGGTATCAATCCGCCATGCGAGGACAAAGTATTTTTGTTGAGTGAAAGTGAATTTTTTAAATATATTAGCAGCAGCCCGTTAGGCAGTCGTATTGAAAGCCTTGGGGGTTGCCGCCCTACGGAATACGCACAACGAAACGGAGCAAGAAGGGGCGGCATGGGAACCTGCCAATGGTGGCTACGCAAAAATTGTAAAAATGAATATGATGGAAAATGCATAGACCGTGTAAATAAAATCAAGCCATATACACAGACGACAATTAAGTCAGGCGTACGCCCTGTAATTTGGGTGAAATTAGATAATTAAAAAGGTGGTTATTGCTTAATGCAATAGCCCCTTTCAATTTTAAGACTTGAAAAATTTAACTTAAAAATGACTTGACAATTTCGTTTTGACGAAGTATAATTATAACAGATATTTCGCTTGAACGAAGCAAATCAAGGAAAAATTTTTCGTTTGAACGAAACAAAAATGCGAAAGCAGTTCGTTTGAACGAAAGGAACGGGTATGAATTTAATCACAGTAAAGCAGGCGGCAGAAAAATGGGGAGTAACCCCACGCCGTGTACAAGGTCTTTGCAAGGAAGGCAAAATTAAGGGCGCAACAAGGTGGGAACGCACTTGGATGATACCCTCACACGCAGTTTTGCCAAGCACAAATAAAGGGGATGACCCACATATTCCTATGCCACGGAAAAGTCCTTTTCTTGATATGACAAATGTATATAGCACAGCGGGCAAGGCGGATGAGAGCATTAGCCTTTTTGAAAACAATATGGAAGCCCACGAGCTATTTAAGGCGCAAATTGCTTATCGCCGTGGGGAAATTGAAAAGGTTTACGATAAAGCCCGTTACTTTTTAAGCTCACATTCAGGCTTTTATGCTATATTAGGCGGTGGCATGCTCCTTTCTCAATGCGCTATTTGGCGTGGAGATATACATTTGTGGAACGAGGCAAAGCGCCATATTTGTGAGGCTCCCTGCAACAGCAAAACAGACCGCGAAATTCTTTCCCTAACCCTTGCAATAATTGATAGCTCCATATATGATAACAAGGATTTTCCCGATTGGTTTACAAGAGGAAATTTCGAGGCTTTACCATCGGATGCCCACCCTGCTGCCAAGGTTTTTTACATTAAATATCTGTATATGGAAGCCTTTGCGGTTGCGTCAAAGCAGTATGATAAGGAGGGCGTTACAGGTCTTGCCCTTATGAAAATGATACCGAATACAATTGAGCCAATGATAACGCAAGCCCGTGTTGACAAAACTATTATACCTGAAATTTTCTTGCGTCTATCCTGTGCGGTAGCGTACCACAATTCAGGTCAAAGGGATTTGGCAATACAGCATATAGACAGGGCAATAGCCCTCTCTCTGCCCGACGGATTATATGGCATATTAGTTGAATATGTGCGACATTTTGACGGTCTTTTAGAGGAACGTCTTGGCATTATAGACGAGTTGGCTGTGGAAATAGTAAAGGAGCTATACAGAACTTACAGCATTGGCTGGTCAAGGCTAAGCGGAGCTGTAAGAAACCGCTATATCGCCTCTAACCTAACCGCAAGGGAAAGGGAGGTTGCAAAGCTTGCCGCATTCGGCTTTACCACCAAGGAAATAGCGACTATGCTTTATATTTCAGAGTCAACTGTTAAGCAAACGGTCCTTCGAGTTGTCCAAAAAACGGGCGTAAAGGACAGGAGTGAGTTTTCAAGCATACTCTAAAAGAGCACATAAAAATACCACCCAAATTTCTGTTTTTGGGTGGTGTTTTTTTGTCAAATTATCCATTATACTAATATCAGTAACAAAGCACGAAGGAGATTACGCTATGAACAAAATAAGGGACGGCGACCTTTACAAAATCATAACGCTTTTTGGACAGGTGTTTGAGTTAAGGTACGGATATTACGAGGAATATGAAAGGGGTAGCACAGAGCCAATTCCAATATATCCAAACTTCAAGCAAAAGCCCGTATATACAAATGAGGGCTTCCCCTTCGTCACACAAATGCAAGAGCTGTGTGAATACGGAGAAAGCAAGTTTTTAGACGGCTGCTGTGCAGATTGCAAGTACTATAAGGACGGCGAGGACTTGATAGGGATTTGCACAAACAGAAAAAATAAAAGAGCATAGTATGTAAGGTACAGCATTAGATAAGGAGAAAATGTATGACAAGAGTAGTTAAAACAATGATAGCCATGCTTGCGGTTCTTTTGCTTGGCATGGTTGGAGGCTTTATACTTGCCGCAGGGGCGCAGGAGCTTCCCGAAGATATTTTGTATGTGGAAATGCACAAGTATGAGACGTATGTATTTACACCAAACGGTTATAGAGCGGGTCGCGATACCGTAGAGCATAAGGGAGCATATTTTATATACGGAAGGGCAAGCGAAGATATTGTGTTCACCTCAAACAACGGGGAAGCGGTTACTTATGATGTAATTTTTCATAGCTTAGAGGCTGTTGCAGACACGTGGTATGGAATATGCAGCATAGATGCGGGCGTTACCCTTAATATTACAGTATATGGTGATAATAAATTAATCGGCTACAACCATTCAGGGCTAACAATGGGGGAAGAATATAAGGACGCACCGCTACCTATTGTAAACCTTACAATTATGGAAAACAGCAAAATTCAAATTGGATTCGACTATGAATTAACAGAGTATTGCGTTTCTCCCAAAATAACGGTTAATATAAATAAAGAGGCAGAGTCAAACCTTGATATGAGCAGCGAAGGCTGGCGTGCAAACGAGACTCTTGTATTGTCAAGAGGTGAAGAAGTCCTACATAAGTACGTATATACTTACGTAGATGATGAGATATGCAAAAGGACCTGTGACAGCTGTGACTATATCAACTTAGATGAAATGCATGATACAGAATATACTTTATTTGAGGAAACGGATGAAAATTATGCAAAAAAGCACTCCGTAAAGTGCGTGCTTTGTAAACACGACTTTGGAGATGAGGACCACAAGATAAGGTATTGGACAAATGAAGAAAAGCATCAATTATTTTGTGATACGTGCGGTTACTCAGAGGAAAGTGTAAGCCACTCCTTGAACGAGGACGGCTGTACGGTATGCGGAAATAATTATACAGTGTCACACACGGTAAATGATGAAACAACCAAGTACTTGCTCTTTGAAACAGCAATGGGGGCAGCAAGAGAAACAGGCGGATGCTTAAAGCTCCTTTCAGATGTAGAGATGAGCTTCGGCGAGAGAATAGAAGCAGTCAATTATGATTTGACAATTGATTTGGCAGGCTTTAAATTGAATGGCGTATCTGTTAAAGTAGACGAAGGTATTACAGTTAACGTAATTGATTCAAGTGAATTAAAAACAGGCGAGTGGTCAGCCTCTCAATATAGCAACTGCATGATAAGGGGCACTCTTTTGATAGAGAAGATAACTGTGACAGGCGGCACCTTTTACCTTGAAAATTTAGGAGCTCTTACAATAAAGGACACAGTGGTTAAAAATGAAAGCATTATTACACATGAGGATAATTTTGCTGTGGAATTAACGGGTGTTATTTATGAGGATGAACTAAAAATAACCACAAGGCTTGACCGACTTCAAGGTATAAAGATAGAGAACTGCTCCTTTGGAAAAATCACAACAGGAAGCGCTTACGGTGAATATATAAGCGTAAATGCATTAATTGGCGAAGGCTATGCTTATGAGGGAGCAAACGGTATTCTTGACGGCTCTAAAAATGAGATAAGCGGCGTTGTTAGAATCGTAGAGCATACAGAGCATACGGAAAACAAATGCCACAGCGATGAAGCATCACACTGGATGGGCTGTGAATGTGGATATGCATCTGCAACAGTTGAAAAAGAAGCGCACACGGTAGATGAAAATGCGATCTGTCCCGTTTGTGAAGGTGAAATTGTTGCCTTGGTAGTCGGCGGCACAGACGGAATAAAGTATTTTACTACTGTGGAGGCTGCGTTTGATTACGCAAACGCAATAGATGTATCCGAGGTTAGACTACAAAGAGATACAACATTTGAAGAGCTAACCGTTATGGGGAATATAACCTTGAATTTGAATGGCTATAAGCTTGAATCAATCCGTAACAGAGTAATTGTTTATGGCAAGCTTGCAATCATAGACAAAAGCGATAGCAAAACCGGCTTATTGGCTTCGAACGGTGAAGATGCCTACATTCTAACACTCCAAGTAGATGCCACCTTAGATGTAATAGGTGGCGAAATTCACGGCATGATTTATTCTCTTGGAAGCTATGATATGGATACTGTCATAACTATTTCAGGCGGTAAATTTGTATCTTCCGAGCTGTTTAGGTTAGGTAAGGGCACGGTTGTGAAAATCAGTGGCGGTGTGTTTGAATGCGCTGAGGCTGTATTCAATTTAGGCTGGGGTGATAACATTAGCATATCTATCACAGGCGGCATTTTTGTAAACAGTAGAATAATTATGCCCCAAAATGAAACGCTTTTGCCAAGCTTAGATGATATTTTGGGAGAAATTTCGGGCTGCGGTGTTGTATCGTTCATTAGCGAAACAGGTACACCTCTTACAATTGAGGATGTGAGTGAATATTACGAGGGCGTAATAGTAGCAGCGCACCAAGGCTCAGTGCTTGAAAGTGACGGGGAATATCACTGGTACACTTGCCTTAACTGCGGTATTAGCCAGCCTGATATAAAGCACACGAGGGACTATGAGCTTTCAGCAGAAAATGCTGAGCTACACAATGTTAGCTGTGTGGTATGCACCAAGGATTTGGGAACTGAACAGCACAGCGGCGAGGGTACTTGCACAAGCCAGGCAATTTGCATATACTGTGAAGCCTTTTTCGGCGAAATGCCAAAGGGACACATATACGACAATGCATGTGACACTGAATGTAATAATTGTACCGTTGGACAAAGAGAGGTTGAAGACCATAAGTACGAAAATGACTGTGATGCAGATTGTAATATTTGCGGTCTTACTCGTGAGGTAAGCGACCATAAGTACGATAATGCGTGCGATACCAACTGTAATGTATGCGGCAAAATAAGAGAAATAAGCCACAGCTACGGACAAAACGGTAAATGCAGTGTATGTAACGCAAGCGACCCTAACTATCAACCGCCAAGCTCCGGCACAAACAATTCGGGAACAAATAACAGCACAGGTACAAGCGGCAAAGAGCCACAGCCAAACGGTGAAGGTGGCGGAATTGGCACAGGTGCAGTTATAGGAATTGTAGCAGGCTCCGTAGTGGCCTTAGGCGGCGGAATATTTGCACTGTTCTGGTTCGTTATCAGAAAAAAGAGAATTTAATAATTTAGAGAATCTAATATAAAGATACATTACTCTCCTTCTTAGCCCGAAAGGGCAATCCCACCCTACACATTAAAGCCGTGTGGGGTGGGATTTTATTTGCTTGACAAAGAAAGACAAACATATTATAATTGATATTAGAAAAAACTTTCAAGTCAAAGGTCGGACAAAGGCTCACGAATTTATCGTTCTAAGACAAATGTGTTCGATTCCCGTAAGGCTAAGTCAAGCTCCATTTGGAGCGAGAGCAAGGCTTGAAGGATAAAGGAGTAAATTATGGGAAAATATTTAGATATTCCGTTTCCAAGGGTAAAAAACCCCTTTGACGGTCACATACATATTCACAGGTGGAAGGACGAAAACAGTGGTGAAACCTACATACACGGCTTAGAGGAGTACAGGCGTGCGTGCGGACTGAAATATATTGCCTTGGCATCCTTGCCATCAGGCAATCCAATTCCTGCCCCCCGTGATGTTAGCAATAATATTATGTGCGCCTTCTATAAGCTGGCAAACGAAAATACCTATGCTTACGGCGGGTTTATCTATCCGTCCTATCCTGCAAATGAGCAGAAAATGGAAAATATGTCCTTGGAAACACAGCTTGATGAGCTAAACGAAATAGGCTTTGACGGTATTAAAATGCTTGAAGGCAAGCCTAACCTTTACGCAAAGGTGGGAAAACCCCTTGATAGTGATTTTTTCAAGGGCGCATTTGATAAAATGGAGAGGGAAGGCACTTATATATTAATGCATGCGGTTGACCCTGAAAGCTTTTGGAAGAATGCTTCAAGGGAGCAAATAGAGAAGGGATGGAGCTATGCAGACGAAAGTAAATTCCCTACAAGCGACTCACTGTATAATCAAATAGATAATGTTTTAAAAAGCCATCCCGACTTAAATTTATGCTTAGCCCACTTCTTTTTCTGCTCGGAAAAGCCACAAAAGCTTGAAAGCATGCTTGAAAAATACAAAAATTTCACCGTTGATATAACTCCGGGCGGAGAGATGTATATAGCCTTTAACGAAAACAGAGAATACTTTAAGGGCTTTTTTGAAAGGTATCAGGATAGAATAATCTTTGGCACGGATATGGACTATACCCCTCATTTAGAGGCAGGCATTTGGCTTTGCGACAGGGTATATCGCTTCTTAGCAACGGATGAAGCATTAATGTCCTTTGACGACCACCAAATAACAGGCTTAAAAATAGAAGAAAATGCACTGCAAAAAATCTTTTCCGATAACCTACTAAATAAGCTGGGCACAAAACCAAAGCCAATCAACAAGGAAGCACTAAGAAAATATATAGCAAAATACAGACACTTAATAGAGGATAAGGAGCTTGATAAATATATAGATACTTTGATAGAGAAGTATCTTTAATTGATAGATAGCCCTGCTCCAACCTTGTCATCCCAAGCGATAGCAACGGAGCTTTAAACAGTTTCCACCGAAAACGAGAATGTAAAAAATTCTTTCCTTGACAAACAAAAAGCCAAACAAAAAAGGACAGGTAAACCTGTCAAAGAAAAATGAAGAAAAGAGAAGATGCGTTGCAAAGACAACGAGTCACGCCGAGCCTTATGCTTGCAAGCCCACGAGAATCCCCAAAACTCATTCTTCGTGTTGGGGAACCCCTAAAACGGCTTTCGGCTCGCTTGCGAACTTCATTTTGATTGACAAGCAATCAAAAGGTAAGTTCAATCTCTCTCCCACGACAAAAAAATAAACCATACCCAATTTTTTGGGTATGGTTTATTTTGGCGTGGGAGAGAAGATTCGAACTTCCGCACCGGAAACCCGGCCTAAATCCTTAGCAGGGACTCCTCTTATAGCCACTTGAGTACTCCCACACAACATCTGCTAAGAGGCTGCAAACCGCTATTTCATAGTTTGCTATACAATTATAAACTATTTTTATTAGTTTGTCAATAGTTTTTTATTTTTATTTTACTTTTGGAAAAAACAGTATTGATTTTGAGTTGCGGTTGTGCTATGATACATTTTGTATTTCGCTTTTGGAGATGATTTTTTGGAAAGAAAAAAATATTCAGCAAGGGCAATAGTTATTCTTTGCACCGTTGCATATTTTGCGAGCTATTTCTCACGAAAAACCTTTGCGGTAGTTATGGTGAATATGCTTGACAGTGGCGTGCTTGATAGAAGTGTTGCGGGACTTGTTGGCACTGCTTTGTTTATTTTTTACGGCGCAGGTCAGCTTGTCAGCGGTTATTTGGGAGATAAGCTTTCTCCTAAATACCTAATGTTTTCAGGTCTTATGATATCTGCTGTATGTAACCTACTTTTGCCAATTGTACCAAACCAATATTTAATGATACCTGTGTGGGCGGTAAACGGCTTTGCACAGGCACTGTTGTGGCCTCCTATCGTACGCATTTTGTCTGATAGTTTAAGCCATGAAAAATATGTTACCGCCAATGTAATAGTTACAAGCGGTGCGCACGTTTCCACCATAGTTTTGTATCTTTATGCTCCACTGTGTATTAAATTCTGGTCATATAAAGCTGTGTTTTTCACTTCAACCGTGTTTTGCGTTGTAGCAGGTGTTGTTTTCCTTGTGTCTATGGGTATTGTGCTTGGCAAAAAGGAAAAGGAGCCTGCGTTAGCGGTAGCAGAGCCGAAAAAGGAGCTTATAGAGGGCTCTGTTTGGCAGGTGTTTAAAAGGTCGGGAATTTTGCCGATTTTTATTTGCATAACTGTAATGGGCTTTATGCGTGACGGCATTGAGTCTTGGCTGCCAACACTGTATAGCGAGGCGTTTGGCAGGGATAGCTCCGAGTCTATTTTGGTGTCCGTTGCCTTGCCTATATTCTCAATTATCAGCGTGTTTTTGATAAGAATTATACATAAGGGCAGGGTGTTTAATAATGAATCAAGAGGGGCGGGCATTTTATTTGCATTGTCAATTGTGCTTTGTATTCCTTTTGCCTGTCTTGTAAGCGTGCAAAACACGGTGGCAAGGGTAATTTGCTTGCTTTTGGCAGGGGTTATCAGCGCTTTTATGCACTCGGTAAACTTCCTTTTGATTTCCTGCTTGCCGGGCCGCTTTGCAGGTACGGGCAAGGCATCTACCGTTGGCGGCTTTTGTAACGCCTGTACTTATGCTGGCGCGGCGGTTTCAATGTACGGTATTGCCTTGATATCGGAAAAATTCGGCTGGACTGCTACCATAATTTCTTGGATTGTTATAATGGCGGTAGGCGTAGTATTTTCATGCCTTGCATTTAAAAAATACACCAAATTTTTGAAAAAATAATTTTGAAAGCGCTCAATATTGAGTGCTTTCTTGATTTTTATAAGGATATGTGATAATATAAAAGAAAAACGGAGAGCTTTTATGAAATTAGTAAGATTATTAGTAATACTTTTGTTTGCGTTTTCATTACTTCTGTGTTCCGCTTGCGGAAAAGAAAATGGAGACAATAATCAAAATAACAAAGAAAATCAAAATAACGGAGAAAACAATACCGCCAATACAATGAAAAGAGAACCACAGGGCAAGACCTCTTTTGAAAAGCTTTGCTGGCTTTTAGAGGATATGGGGTTTGAAAAAAATGAAGAAGACGGAATGGACTATGCAATGGATTATATAGAAAACCTCATTACTCAAATGAATCAAGGCGGGGCAATTATAACAGAGGAGAATTTTCAAGCCATTTTAAACGGCTTTTCAGATGGAATAGAGGAATCCTATGTTTTTGAAGGAAAATCTTATAGAACAGAGTGTATTGCTTCTTTAAATAACAAGGGCATTAAGACCCTTGCAAATATGATGTACGGTTGTTCAATACAAGATTATCAAATCCCCGAATACAAGGAAAAATTAAATGAGAGTGGTATATTATACGATAACTGCTGGATTGTTAATAAATGTGAAGAATTATCCCAAATGATAGACCGCTATCTTGAAAACGACGCGCCCACACTAACTATATACGAGGGTGAAGAAGGCAGTGCGGGTCTTGAATATAGATTAAGCAAGGACGGTACCTTCTATATTTTAACAGGCATTGGCACTTGCACTGATAGAAATGTGGTTATACCAAATATGTATAAGGGCAAGCCTGTAAGGATTATTGATGACAGTGTATTTGAAATCAATGAGCAAATAGTAAGCGTAAAAATCGGTGACAATGTGGAGCTTATGTTTGCACCCTTTGTAAAGTGCCCAAACTTGATTAGCGTAACCTTTGGCAAGGGCTTGGCGGTGCTTCCATCTTATGCCTTTGATATGTGTTACAATATATTGGAAATATATAATTTTTCACAGCTTGAAATAACGAAGGACTCAGAAAAATGGTTTACCCTTACAATGAACGCACTAGATATATATACAGAAAATGAACCAAGCAAGCTTGATATAATTAATAACCTTGTATTTTATGTAAATGCAGATAGCGTAAAATTGGCAAAATATATAGGTAGTGAAGCATTTATAAACCTTCCGCAAAATTATAATGGCGCAAAATACGGAATTATGACAGGCGCGTTTTCCTCCTATTTTCCTTTTGATAGCGAAACAAAAACCGTAGTAATTCCAAACACCGTTGACATGGTTGAAAAGGATGCATTTGAAAAGGCTATGGTATATTGCCAAGCCCCAAGCAAGCCCGCAGGCTGGCACGAAAATTGGGCAGGTAATAACACCTTGGTTGAATGGGGCTACCAAGAATAGCGGAAGATAAAAATTACCTAAAAGAAAGCCCACCCGATTGTCTAATTTTGATTATAGCCGAGGCGGAGCATATTTTCTAACCATCTGCACCCAAGACAGAAAAAGAATACTGTCACAAATTGTGGGAACAGAAAAAGAAAAACCCGTAGGGGATGGCGCCCTCGACATCCCGAAAATCCGGTTGACACGGTATGACAGAATTGTAGAAAAATATATTTTATCGACAAATAACATAGAAGGTGTTTTTGTTGATAAATATGTTATTATGCCTAATCACATACATTTGATTTTGTGCGTAAATAATGACGGGATGT
>JAGANX010000017.1 GCA_017623975.1 Clostridia bacterium | reverse complement strand
TGCATCTTAGAGCGAATAAATTCGTAGAGAATTTTTTCGAGCTTTGATGCAGACAGTTAAAAAACTTTCAAGTCAAAGGTCGGACAAAGGCTCACGAATTTATCGTTCTAAGACAAATGTGTTCGATTCCCGTAAGGCTAAGTTTAGATGACTATAAAGGTGCTAACCAAGACAATCACCGAATAGGAATTATCGCTTGCCCTTTTATAATTCTTATGCTTTCATTTTCCCTATACAAACAAATTAAGCCTTTAATCAAGAAAAAAGATGCTTCAACCACGGAATAGTTTCCACACATTTTTTGCCGAATTTTCATATCAAAACAGGACTAACGGTTGCCCGTTAGTCCTGTTGTTTTTTATTATTCTGCGTCTTCGGGTACTTCAATAAGCTGGTACTCGGCATAACCGCATTTTGAGCAGGTACGCACTTGGCTAACGCCATCTACGCCCGGGAGCCAGTTGCCAAAGTTGTGATTCAAGGTATTGTCTGTGCATTTTGGAATTTCTTCCCAGCCTGCGAATACTGTTGTGTTTTCGCTATATACGTCCTTTGAAAGTACAACCTGTGTGCAAGCTTCATCATAGAACCAACCGAGGAACTTGTATCCCTCTCTTACAGGGGTTGGGTAGGAAGCTACTGCTTGACCTACAACTGCTCTTGCTTCATATTCGTCCCATTTAAGCTGACCCTCGCCAGGCTCAAATGTTACTGTTACCTTATCCTTATAGTCACTTACGCTATTGTCCTTTTCGCCTGCGGAGATAACAACCTCACCTGCATCAGGAACAACGTCAATGTAAAGATAACCGTCTTCAATTGCACAGGAAACAGTTGGCATATTCTTTGTGTGCTTATAATCACTCAAAGAAACAAATGGAATATTTACGCCACCCTGTGTTGCGCTAACGGATGTCCAGCTATCAGGAATGTCAACCTTAATTGTCAACGCTTGATTGAACATAAAGTCATCAAGGCTATCGGTTACTGTGAGAACGATTCTGTCATCTCCTCTTTCAGTAATTTCAACCTTTGCGCTTTCTGCTTCCCTCAAATACTTAACAAGCTCGTTATAGGAAGGAGCCCAAACGCCAAATCTTGTAATATGTTCAAGCTTAGAAATTGTTGATGAATAGGATGAGTGAATTGAGCCTGAGCCAACAGAGTGCAAGCACTCTACTGTGAAGCCGTTAAGTGAAACGAGTTTTTCTACACCCTTTTCGTAAGAACCAACGGTAGTCTTAATCATCTTGAAGTCGCCGCTGCCATCGGTTACAAATACGAAGCTATCGCCATCCTTCTTGTAGGAACCGTTTTCAAAGTATGTGTACTGATATGTTTCCTTGTCATAGCAGTATGAGCCGGGATAGCTTGTGCCCTTGTCAACGAATGACATTGAGTCAAAATCGAAGATAAGGTTTACATCTGCCTTATCGTAGCCCTCTTCAAGAGTGAAGATAGGATTGCCAAGGCTATCGGTTGTTACCGCATATACCTCGCCGTTACCAACCAAAACATACTTACCTTCTGTTTGGTCTGCCTTTGAAATGTAGGAGTTCAAGTTACCCCACATTTCTCTACCTGCTTCAAGGTCGGAAATTACATTATAGAATGCATAGCCCTGACCACCGTTACGGTTAGCGGCAAGTGTACCTGCCAAGTATTCAGCAACGGATGTTGAGGTAGCACCGAGAGGTGCAGCGAATGCAAGGAGCTGTTGACCCTTGAAGTTATGTCTAAACCAATACTGCGCAACTACAACCTCGGAAAGCAATGCGTCCGCACTTGCTTGACCTGAGTAAATTGATGTATGGTTGTATGAGTGTGAGCCTAAGTCAAACACACCCTTTGTAAAGTGGTCTTGCCATACTGCAACGAGTGAGTCGGAGTATGTAATAGACATCATAACCGTTGCGCGAGCACCGTATTTAATCAAGTTCTTGTTTGCCCAAGTATATGTATCAAGATAGTTACCGTCATCAAATGTCTGTGCCCAAGCGGCAGGAGCATTGTGCAAGTAATCTACAATAACTGTATCGTCATATGTTTCAGAATATGACATTGTGCTTGTAGCACCACAGCCCTCGTTGCGACAGGTGGAAACCTTTGTACCAAGGCTTGTAGCAGTAGCCGCTACATCAATGTTATATTTGCCCCAATCGTGTGACAAAGCGTCTGTTGCCTTTGTTCTAAGCTTAGCACCGCATACGCAGTTCATAACTGTGTAACCCGGAACGCCGCAGGTTGCAGGAACAACCTCGCCTGCTCTTGGGTTAGTATGTGAGCATCCTGCTGCCGCAGGCTCACCAAACGGAACCTCGCTGATTGTATAAGGAATAATGTCATAAACGTAGCTGGTCCAATATTCAGGCTCTTTTACAATAGAGAACTTCATCTTAGATATAGTATCCTCGATGTTTACATTGAACAAGCAAATATTGTCTCTATTTGAAATAATTATATCGTTGGTTACGCCCGCATCGGGAACTGAATATGTACCGATTGTTGACCATGCACCGTTTTTATATACCTCAACCTGCATTGCTCTGCCCTTTGTTGCATACATAGAGAACTGAACACAGGCAATGTATGTGTCAACAGGGAACTCGTAAAGTGCCCATGCTGCATTAGAGTCACCGGGGCGAACACGCTCGTCAGTGTACCAATATGAAAGTGTTACGTTATCTTTAAGTGCGTCTGCACCTGATGCCCACTCATTATACTTACCGGAAATAGAAACGCTTGCGCTTGTTACTGCTGACATAGGAACTCTTTCAATTTCATCAGCCTTAACAAATGTTTCAATTTCATAAATAACCGCAGGTGTATAACGTGTTGCGTGAGCTACGCTTGCTTTTATCTTACCTGTTGTAATTGGAGCAGCAAGCTCTATCATATACTCACAGCTAATACCGACAGCTGTGGCATTTTTATCACTTACTTCACACAAATATACCCATTCTTCCTTTGCGGAATCCCAGTATTCAATATTGTAGGAAACATAGCAGTCCTCACCAAGCTCCCAAGCGTAGTAGTTTGGAAGGGTGAGCTTAATTGCGCCTACCTCATATTCCCTTGCAAGCTCGAGTTCAAGCCAATCGCTTGTATAATCTGCACCCTCTACATATGTATCTGCATTCCAGAAGGTTGTTGTGTTACCGTCAATTGCAAAGCTACCCTTTGTTCCGTCAAAGTATGAGGAAACCAAAACCTTACCAAGGTTTGCAACGTTAACGAATTTTTCGTTTACATACTTGCCGCCTGTGTAAAGGAAGCTGATATCAACCTTTTCACCGTAAAGCTGGTCCTTTGACGCATTATATTTAGTGGTCTTTGTTTGAACTGCTCCGCCACAGCCTGTGCATGGGTTTTCCTGTTTACCCGGTACATATGCTGTTGGTCTTATAACTGCCTTCCAGCCAAGCGGGTCATAAACGTGTGCGCCTGTTGCAGGAAGTCTTGTTGTCAAGGAAAGCTGACAGCCGTTTGGACAGTAAACCGTCTTGTAACCGTCAACTGCGCAGGTTGGTTCAACAACCTCTTCAAGCTCCAAGTGTTCAAGTCGGGCAAGAGTTGGGTCGTTATCTTTATTGTATCTTACTACTTTTTTACAAATTGAGCATTTTTCAACACGCTTGCCTGCTGCTTCACAGGTAGGTGCTTCATATTCTGTTACCACAAAATCGTGCTCACAATCAGAGGTGTCGCCACTATCACCCGGTCTATTAAACACCGCTACTAAGGTAATATCCTCTGTTACTGTGCTGTTGTTAAAGTCCCAAAGCTTTGTTTGGTCACCATCAATACACCAGCCATAGAAGGTTTGTCCTTTTCTATAAGGCTCGTAGTCAGGCTTTGTAGCCTTGCCGTTTGCGCTAACCGTCTGGTCAGGAATATTTTCAGGGTTTTGCGCACGGGTTGTATCAAAAGTTACTGTATATGTCTGTCCGTTGTCCGTATTTCCTCCGCCTGAGCCGGAATTATCGGTTGAACCTGTACTACCCGTCGAGCCGGAATTATCGGTTGAGCCGCCGTTTGACGAGTCCGTAGATTGATTTCCGCTATTGCTTGTATCGGGAGCATTACCGCCGCAGGCAACAAAGCAAGAAACAATCATAGCTAAAACAACCAATAAGAGAGAAATTTTTACTATTGTGTTCTTCATTTTTTTCTCCTGTTAAATATTAAGCCAAGCTTTCTTTTCAGAAAATATTCCCCCCGGGAATGAGCCGGGGGGAACCAACTTGTTCACCAGTCGTTTATTAGGTTTTATGTATTATTCTTCAACCTTAACGAATGCAACCTCTTGCCACTTAGATGTACCGTTCGGTGGGTTATCCTCAACGAACTTAATGGAAAGAATGTTCTTTGAAGAATCAGGCTCTACAAATGGAGTATCCTCCTTGTCAGAGCATCCACCGCAGATACCTACAAGTGTAAAGTCGTCTTCGCCTTCATACTGTACATAAACGTTAATAGATGTTACACCCTCGCCCTTGAAGTAAATTCTGTCAAGAGTTGTTGGTTCAAGCAAGTTGAACTGTACATAAGCAGTACCGTTACCCTTAGGTCCAACGAATTCGCCATGACCTTCATCCCATCTGTTGTTGATAAGGTTTGTAAATGGTACTACGTAGAAGTTTGTTGTACTACCTGTAATTTGTTCAGCAGGTTTGCTACCGAGAACGGAAACTGTTACGTTCTTAAAGTTTTCAATTTCAATTTCGCCACAGCCAAGTCTTTGACATGTACGCTGTCTTGCCATGAATGCTTCTTGCCATTGACCGAATTGGTGTCCGAGAGCAGGGTCACCAACCTTAATCTGCTTATCGTTACAGTAATCGCAGTAACGAGCATATGTACCCGGCTTTACACAGTCTGCCTTTTGGTCAACGTCCCAGCCTGAGTAGAGGTGGTTATATGAACCGTCTGTACACTCAGCCTGTTCAATCCAGTAAGCGTAAAGCATTGTGTCAGCTTCATATTTATCAGACAAGGAAGCGGGAATTGTGCAAGCAGAATCCTTATACCAGCCGCTGAAAAGCATAGCAGCATTGTCATGTACAGGTGTTGGGAAGGAACCAAGTCTGCCGCCAACCTTTACAGTTGCTTCGTAAAGTGTAGCATCTGTAAAGTAACCTGTACCTGTGTTAAATTCAACTGTAACATTTGTTGTTGAAGGTGGGTTATCAGGTGGGTCTATTGGGTCTGTTGAGCTACCAGTATCTGGTGTACTGCTGCCTGTACCAGGTGTTGAACCGGTTGATGTCCAAATAGCGTACAAAATAGTTGTTTGGTTGAATACATCACCCTCATTCCATTGATTGTCGCCCTTTGTGTCATAAGCCCAGTAATCAAACTCATAGCCGTCTCTGTAAACAGAAGGCATTTGTGTCACATCAAGCTTACCGCCCTTGTTAATTTCAACAGATGTAGAGCCCTCAAAATCAGCGCCCTTACCGTTGCCTCTAAACTGAACAGTAATCTTTTCACCATTGTCCGTGTTGGAGCTACCGCTTGTTGAGCTGTTGGTAGATCCGTCAGTGTTAGAATTTGCGCCGTCAGGTTTTTGTTCGCCGCATGCTACGATCATTGGAACGAGCATTAAGCAAGCAATAGCCAAGCACAAAAGCTTAATGAATGTTGCTTTTTTCATTGTTATTATTTCCTTTCATTTATTAACAACTTAATCGGGATTTCCCCTTTTTGCATATATATTATAACATTTAGATAGGGCAAAGTCAATCAGCGCCTATTTTTTTGAAGATTTTCGTATTATTGCACAAACTTTTTTCTAAAAAGCAAAAAATGTAAGCAAAATTTTTGTGCATTTTGCCTACATTGTTTTATATATTAATAAGATATTCACACTTTCGTTACAGCCGTTTCACCGTTGGCTTTAAGGGCTGACCATCAAGACAAATTTGAAGCTATTACAGAACCTTGTTTGCAATCTCTTTCAGCTTCTTATTAATTTCAGCGCTTGTGTTTTCAGGCTCATACTCCACCTTTGTTGCATCGCAACCTGTGAAATATCTGCACATTACAAGTGCCGCTAAATATCTTCCGTAGTCAAGGGACAAATGGAAGCCGTCACGGTGCATAGAAAGGTCTGCGCCAAGCTTAAACTCAGGCAGCTCACTTGCCAGCTCAATTGCATTTCCGCAGGGGATAATGTCAAAACTATACTTTTCCGCTATTTTGTTGGTAGTATCCACTATGGCGTTAAACATCTTTTTCCTGTCACGGTCATAGTTTACAAAGCCGCCGTGGTCGCTTGTTTCAGAGTACGCCCAGGTCCTGTGCAAAACAATTTTTGCATTTGGACATTTTTCACGGATGAATTTAACGATTTCACCCAAAAAAGGCTCATAAGTGTCTATAATTCCACTGTCTTGGCTTACCTGTTGAACTGTTACGTAGTCCCATTTACGCTTACCAAGAGCCTCCTCAATGGAAATTTTCCTTAAATATCTGCCGTTCTTTTGGTAGTCATAATCAGCGATATTTTCCTTTATGTTATTGTAGTGCCTTTCAAGCGAGCAGCCGCCAATATACAAATTCCTTACAAAAAGCTCCTCGCCTGACACTTGGTGCAAATATCTTGTTGCATCCTGTGAAAAGCTGTTTCCTATGCATAATACGTTTTTCATTTTTATTTTCTTCTCCTTCCCTTCTCGTTTCGCAATGCGAAACATATCAGGCTTGCTCTTGCAAGCATATCGACAAAACGCAAAGTGTCAATTTTGCATTCTGCATTTACATAGTTTTCCTTGATAAGAATTCCGCCTATACAGCTCCTTATCAATATCATTAATAACGGTAACCTTCTTTTTTGACCATTCGGGTGCTAACAGCTCCTTTGCTATACCGTCCCCTGTCACCCTTTCCACTACTATATCGGGGGGCAGAAGTTCAAGCTGGTCGCATACGGTTTCTATATACTCCTGCCTTTGCATCGGTATATATTTCCCCTGCTCGTACCACTGCCCGAGCTTTGTACCGCGAATGACGTGCAACAGGTGGATTTTTACAAGGTCAGGGTGCAAATTAGCCACACTCCCGGCGGTATTTTTCATATCCTCTCTGCTTTCTCCGGGCAAGCCGTTTATTATGTGTATGCCGATTTTTACATTCGGCGCGCCCTTGCGTAAACGGTTAAAGCCCTCTGCAAAGGTATTAAAATCGTGCCCGCGGTTTATGAGCCTTGCAGTTTCATCCTTGGCGCTTTGTAAGCCAAGCTCAACGGTTATGGGTATTTCCTTTGAGCATTTGTGTAAAACCGCCACTATTTCATCCGAAAGGCAGTCCGCACGGGTGGCAACATCTATCATCACCGCACCCTTAAACATAGACACTTCCCTAAGCATTTTTTCTAAAACATCAGGGGACGTGTATGTATTTGTATATGCTTGCAGATACGGTATAAGCTTTTCCACATTCCATTTTTTGCTCATTTTTTCTATACCGATACGGTATTGCTCCTCTAAGGGAAGCAGACCGCTTGACAGCCTTGCTCCGCTACCGCCCGAGCAGTAAATACAACCGCCAACGCCGCAGGTACCGTCAATGTTTGGACAGGTAAAGCCTGCATCAAGAGGAATTTTAGCGCACTTGCCAAAAAACCTTTTCCTTAGATAATACTCATAGGTGTGGTATCTTTTGTTTGTATCGGAATGCTCAAAGGGATTATTCTCCGCCTGTGACATAGGTCCACCCCCAAATTTTCAGCATTACTTCGATTGTACACCATTTTTAAGTTATATTCAATAGGTTTAAAGAAAAAATAAACAGCCTGCTTAAAAAAAGCAGGCTGTGGAGCTGCTAACCAGATTCGAACTGGTGACCTCATCCTTACCAAGGATGTGCTCCACCAACTGAGCCATAGCAGCAATTGCTAAAACATTATAACAGAATATTTTTTCTTTGTCAATACCTTTGTTAATAAAAATGTAGGGAGAACAAGCGTCTCCCCACAAAAAATCATATTTTTTTATTTTTCCTCTTTTTAATATTGTATTCGGACCGTGGGTTAATAAGCTCACGGTAATCCAAGTCGCCCCTTTCAAGTGCGCTAACAATAGTTTCCGCAGTTGCAATGTTAGTGGCAAGAAGCACGTTGTGTACATCGCAAAGCCTTAAAAGATTTTGCTCAACGGCATTATGCTGCTCCACCCAGCCGTAGTTTTGAGGTGTGTTGGCACGGAAGTAGAACAAAATATCAATTTCATCAAAAGCAATCCTTGAAGCAATTTGCTGCTCACCGCCAAGGGTACCGGACAAAAGCTTCTCAATTTTAAGCCCTGTTGCCTCGGAAATATAAGAGCCTGTTGTACTTGTGGCACAAATTGAGTGCTTGCTCAAAATACCGCAATACGCAATGCAAAACTGCGTAATTAATTCTTTTTTGGTATCGTCTGCTATAATTGCTATTTCCATTGTACCACCCTCCGTAATGATTTCGTCTTCTTATTTATAATACCACATATAAAAGACATTTGTCAATAACTTTTTTTATTTTTTTGAGCAAATTGTCTGTATTTTCAATGTTATGGTATGCGGAATTTTTGCTATTATGTACAAAAATTTTGATTTAATCCAAAAATTCAATCAATTTTCCTTCTTCAAAGCGCGCCCTTCTCTTTGTCCCGCCGTTTATAACATAGCAGTATCCGTTTGCACCGCCGTTTTGGAAATTTCCCTCCACAATCTCTCCCGTGGATAAAAATTCTCTGCCTACGCCGTCAGCAATCAAATTGCTTACTTCTCCCTCGTATAAGCGCTTGCCTGCTTTGTTAAATATAGCGCCTGTGCCCTTTTGCTTTTCGCTATCGTAGTACCCGTAAAAATCAATGTCTTTTTTCTTACAATAGCCATAGCTGCAAATTTTATTTCCAAAGAAACGGAAGCCCAGCTTTACATCGGCTGTTTCAATAATAGCTCTACCGTCAAACCCTCCGTTTTTAAATCCGCCGTAGTATTTTCCTTTTGTCCCCTCAAACAAGCCCATACGAAATTCGTCCTTTTCATAAAGCCCCTTTCGTACACCGTCGCTTGCGGTTAGCACTCCGTAGCCTTGTATATGGTCCTCAAAGAACTCCCCTATGTAATTTACTTGTTCGCCAAATTTTAAGAAGCCAAGCCCGTGCTTTTTATCATTTTTATACTGTCCCTCGTATGTGAAATCTTTACCCATGTATTGACCGTATCCGTGCTTTTGCGAGCCTACCAAATCTCCCTTATAGGTATCGTACGAGCCTGTGTTGGTATTGAAAATTTTATGCTCCACTCCAAATGGGGATATTGCCTTTAACGAGCCTGTATTTTCCTTTTGAAGTGATAAAAACTTTTCCACATTCCCTTGCGCCCTCTGTGCATACTCCTTTGCCTTTTGGGCGTTTTCTTCACAGGTTGCAGAACTTACATTTTCAACTTTCTTTGGATTTTTCGCAAAATCCTCCGCTTCCTTCGCTGCCTTGGTTGCTATTATAATTTCAGTATTCAATTTTTCATACAGGGTGTCGTATTTTTCTATTTCCTTTTGCTTTTCCCCATCTACTCCACGCCGTCCCAATGAAGCTACTGCTTTTTTTACGCCGCTTGCGTTTTGTGTCACAGGTGTTGCCTCGGCCGTTCCAAGCACCACCGATTTTCCATCCCGTTCCGCTATAAGCGCACTCTCCGCTTTGCTAACAGGAATATGGTTAAATACAACCTTCCTTTTATCCCTTTGGGAAAAGGTGACCTCGTACTCACCGTCAAGCATGCCCTTTACAAATGTTCCTTCACATTCAATTCCGTCTTTTGTAACAAGGGTTCCTGTGCCATCATATTGGTGGTCTTTAATCCAACCTATATATTTGCATCCGTTTGGCAGATATTCAGTAACATAGCCTTGACTGCTTTTTTCTCCCCATGTGAAATATCCCTTATAGGACTGACCGTCTGCGTATTTTATTTCGCCGAAGCCGTGAAAATACAAGCCTGACATTTGTCCCTCATATTCATAGTCCTTGCCAATAACCTTTCCATTTGTTAGCTTATCGTAACGGTATTCCCCGATATAACGGGCATCCTGTGTTGTTAATTCCCCCGAAAGTCTTTCTCCTCTAAAAAAGCGACCCACGAATTTGTCTCCGTTTGCGTACTGCATTTCGCCTTCACCCCAAGGAAAATCCTCTTCCCATTCTCCCTTGTACTCGTTTTTGTTTGAATAATGCATAACACCGTAGCCGTGGCGTTTATCGTCCTTCCACTCACCCTCGTAGGTGCCGCGGTATTTATAAATCATTTTACCATTTCCCTGTCTTTTCCTTGTAAAGAGAGTGGCGCCGCCCTCGTATATATCTCCGTTTTCGTAAACCTTTTTCATACTTACCTCCAAAAGTTATTCCTAATTAAATTTTAGCACACATTTCCTACGTTGTCAATTCGCGCACGCGATATATACGCGTGCATTTTCTAAAAAATATGAAATTTTCTATTGACAAAGCGTTTTTCTTTTGATATAATAGTTACGATCTTTAAGAACGATACAGAGATATCGACAAGATTTTAATATAATAAATAAGGTACACCTATGCTTTGGTGTGTCTTGGTTTGTTGCGGTTTAATCTTGTCGTAGGGCAAGATTTTTTATTTTGCCTGCAAAATAAGTTTAACGGAGGCTATTTATGAGAAACTTCACTAATATTAAAATAGATGAACAGCTTGTAAGTGCCGCTATTTCTCGTGGCACGGCCTTTGATGTTTCCGCCGATTCTGATAATATTGTTATTTTGCCCGGATTTTGTGATGTGCATGTGCATTTCAGAGAGCCGGGCTTTTCTTATAAGGAAACTATCAAAACAGGCAGTTTAAGTGCCGCAAACGGCGGATATACAGACGTTTGCACTATGCCGAACTTAAACCCTGTGCCGGACAGTGTGGAAAACTTGAAGTTGCAGCTTGACATAATTAAAAGGGATGCGCTAATCGGCGTACACCCTTACGCTTCTATCACCGTTGGTCAAAGGGGCGAGGAGCTTGCCGACCTTGACGGTATGAAGGACCTGTGCATTGCCTACTCTGATGACGGACGGGGTGTACAAAGTGATGAAATGATGGAAAGCGCCATGAAAAAGGCAAAAGCAAACGGCAAAATGATAGTTGCCCACTGTGAAGTTAATGATTTGCTCTTTGGCGGTTATATACACGACGGTGAGTTTTGTAAGCTGCACGGGATGAAGGGCATCTGCTCCGAGAGTGAATGGCGACAGGTTGAAAGAGATTTAAGCTTAGTGAGAAAAACAGGCTGCTCCTACCATGTGTGCCACATCTCTACAAAGGAAACGGTGGAGCTGATTCGACAAGCAAAAAAAGAGGGCTTGGACGTAACCTGTGAAACAGGACCCCACTACTTAGTTTACAACGATATGGACCTAAAAGACGAGGGACGGTTTAAAATGAACCCGCCTATCCGTAGCGAGGAGGACAGGCAAGCCTTGGTAAAGGGTATTTTAGACGGTACCATAGATATGATAGCCACAGACCATGCCCCCCACAGCAAAGAGGAAAAGTCAAAGGGCTTGGCAGGTAGTAACATGGGTGTTGTAGGGCTTGAAACTGCATTTGCGGTTATGTACACGAATTTTGTAAAAACAGGGATAATGTCCCTTGAAAAATTGATAGATTTAATGTCAACCAACCCAAGAAAACGCTTTGGTATTGAACTTGGCAACTCTTACACAGTGTTTGATTTAGGCAAGCAATACACAGTTGACCCAAAAGAGTTTTTGTCAATGGGTAAAGCAACTCCATTTGAGGGCGTGTCCCTTTTTGGAAAGTGCCTTTTGACCGTTAAAGACGGAAAAACTGTAATATAAATGCAAAATGACACGCAGTGTCACCCTTATCGTAGGTGAGGGGTTTGCCCTCCCGTGTCGAATGGGTATACATAAAAAATGAATAGGTAAAAATTTAAGGTTAATATATAAGGAGAAAAAGGAAATGGCAAAAAGAAATGATATCAAAAGAGTTATGATTATCGGTTCAGGTCCTATCGTTATCGGTCAGGCTGCTGAATTTGACTATGCAGGCACACAGGCGTGTCTTGCACTCAAAGAGGAGGGCTATGAGGTTATCCTTGTAAACTCTAACCCTGCTACAATTATGACAGACACGGTTATTGCTGACAAGGTATATATGGAGCCGCTTACCCTTGAATATGTGGCAAAGATTATAAGACATGAGCGTCCTGATGCTATCGTACCCGGTATCGGCGGTCAGACAGGTCTTAACATGGCTATGCTCCTTGAAAAGAAGGGCGTGCTTAAAGAAAGCGGCGTTGAGCTTCTTGGTACTTCAAGCTCCTCTATTGAAAGAGCTGAGGACAGAGAGCTTTTCAAAGAGCTTTGTGAGCAAATCGGCGAGCCTGTAATCCCTTCCGAAATCGCTAACAATATGGACGAGGCAAGGGCTGCTATTGAAAAAATCGGCTTCCCTGTTGTTTTGCGTCCTGCATTTACTCTTGGCGGTACAGGCGGCGGCTTTGCTTACAATATGGATGAATATTTAACACTTGCAGAAGGCGCCTTGAATGCTTCCCCTGTACATCAGGTTCTTGTTGAAAAGAGTGTTAAGGGCTTTAAGGAAATTGAGTTTGAGGTTATGCGTGACGGTGCTGACAATGCAATTACCATTTGCGGTATGGAAAACATTGACCCTGTTGGCGTTCACACAGGTGACTCCTTGGTTGTTGCCCCAATTATGACCTTGAACGACCACGACTTAAAGATGCTTAACGACTCCGCTATTAAGCTTATCAGAGCCTTGAAGATTGAGGGCGGCTGTAACGTACAGTTTGCACTTAACCCAACAACAAGCGAATACTATCTTATCGAGGTAAACCCTCGCGTTTCCCGTTCCTCTGCCTTGGCATCTAAGGCAAGCGGCTATCCGATTGCAAGAGTTACTGCAAAAATTGCCGTTGGTATGACTCTTGATGAAATTGAGGTTGCAGGCACAAGGGCTTCCTTTGAGCCACGCCTTGACTATGTAGTTGCAAAGTTCCCACGCTTCCCATTTGACAAGTTTACAACAGTTCCGAACAAGCTCGGCACTCAAATGAAGGCAACGGGTGAGTGTATGGGCATTGGCTCAACACTTGAAGAATGCTTACTTAAATCGGTTCGTTCACTTGAAATCGGTGTTTGCCACTTCTACTTACCAAAGTTTGATACAATGAGTGACAATGCTATGCTTGCATACATTGAGGAGTTCCATGACGACAACATCTTTGCAATTTGCCAGCTTATGCGTCACGGTGTGTCTATTGAAACGCTTCACGAGGTAACAAAGATTACATCTTATTTCTTGGAAGCCTTCAAGCGCATTGTAGATATGGAAAAAACACTTGCCGACAATGTTAATAGCATAGATGTATTAAAGAGCGCTAAGCTTATGGGATTTAGCGACAAATATATTGCAAAGCTCTGGGGCTGCAAGGAAATTGATGTTTACAATCTCCGCCATGAAAAAGGCATTGTTCCTGTGTTCAGAATGGTTGACACTGCCCATGTAGATGCTTACATTCCTTATTTCTACTCATCCCACGAGGGCAAGAACCAGTCTATCCACACAGACAGGAAAAAGGTTATCGTGCTTGGCGCAGGTCCTATCCGTATCGGTCAAGGTGTTGAGTTTGACTACTCTACCGTACACGCAGTAAAGACCATTAAGGAAAGCGGATACGAGGCTATCATTATTAACAATAACCCCGAAACAGTTTCCACCGACTATACAACTGCTGACAAACTCTACTTTGAGCCCTTGACGGTTGAAGACGTTATGGAGGTTATTGATTTTGAAAAGCCTGACGGAGTTATAGCATCCCTTGGCGGACAGACTGCCATTAACTTGGCTGCTCCTTTGCATGAAAGAGGGGTTAAGCTTATCGGTACAGACTGTGAGGCTATTGACAGGGCTGAAAACCGTGACACCTTTGAAAAAATTCTTGAAGAGCTTAACATTCCGCAACCAAGCGGACAAGCGGTTACTAACATTGAAGATGGCGTAAAGGTTGCTAAAAAGGTTGGTTATCCTGTTTTGGTTCGTCCTTCCTTCGTTCTTGGCGGACGCGCAATGCAGCTTGTACAAAATGAAGAACAGCTTCGCCACTATTTAAGAACAGCCGTTGAAATTGACGAGGACAAGCCTGTGCTTGTTGACCACTACATTATGGGTAAAGAGGTTGAGGTTGACGCTATTTGCGACGGACGAGACGTTTTCGTTGCAGGTATTATGGAGCTTGTTGAAAGAACAGGCGTACACTCAGGTGACTCTATCTCTGTATATCCTTCCTTCTCTATCTCCGACAAGGTAAAGGGCAAGATACTTTCCTACTCCAAGAAGCTTGGTCTTGGCATTGGCATTGTGGGTCTTTTCAACATTCAGTTTATTGTTGATGCAAATGACGATGTATATATTATCGAGGTTAACCCCCGTTCTTCAAGAACAGTTCCCTTCCTTTCAAAATCAACAGGCTACTCCTTGGCTGACATTGCAACAGAGGTTATCCTTGGCAAGAGCTTGAAGGAGCTTGGCATTTTCGACCTCTATCCACAGGAAAAGAAGAGATGGTACTGTAAGGTTCCTGTATTCTCATACAAGAAGATTAGCGGCATTGATGCGTATTTGAGCCCTGAAATGAAGTCCACAGGTGAGGCAATCGGCTATGACGATACACTTAACCGTGCATTCTATAAGGCACTTCAAGCATCCGGCATGCAGGTGCAAAACTACGGTACGGTGTTGGTAACAGTTGCTGACAACGATAAGGAGGAGGCTCTCCCACTTATCCGCCGCTTCTACAACCTTGGCTTTAATATTGAAGCAACAGAGGGTACTGCAAACTACTTGAAGGAGCACGGTATCAGAACAAGAATTAAGCAAAAGATTGGTGACGGTTCAAGTGACATTCCAAAAGCTATGCGCCAGGGCCATATCGCTTATGTTATCAACACAAGTGACGGTGCGGCACAGGAGCAAAAGGACGGCTACCAGATAAGACACTTGGCTATTGAAAATAACATTTCTCTCTTCACCTCTTTGGACACAGTAAGAATTTTGCTTGATGTACTTGAGGAAATCACACTCACAATTTCAACTATTGATGCGTAAAGCAAGCATAATCAAGCATTATGCTTGAATGAAATGAATCCGCAAGGGGATTCTTGAAATGACCTATCGGTCTTGAAATTCTTGCTCGCAAGATTGAAATACTCTTGCGAGCATAGGATTCATTTTATTGTTTGAAAGAGGAAAAAATGAAAGACACGATTTTTACAGTATTAGAAAATAAAGAAATCGCCAAGAACACTTATGAAATGGTGCTTATGGGCGATACTGACGGTATCAAATGCGGTCAGTTTGTAAACTTAAAGATTGACGGCTTTTATCTTCGCCGCCCTATATCTGTGTGCTATGTTGAAAAAAATGTTCTAACCATTATTTATAAGGTGGTTGGCGAAGGCACAGAGGTAATGGCTAAAATGGAAAAAGGCACAGAAATCCTTACCTTAACAGGTCTTGGAAACGGTTATGACGTGTCCAAAAGTGGAGAAAAGCCCCTTTTGGTTGGCGGTGGCGCAGGCGTGCCGCCTATGTACCAGCTCTGCTGTGACTTGGTTGCACAGGGCAAGAAGCCAAGCGTAATTTTAGGCTTTAACACCAAGGACGAGGTTTTTTACGAGAAGGAATTTGAGGCTTTATGCGGAAATGTATTTATTACAACCGTTGACGGCTCACAGGGCATTAAGGGCTTTGTAACAGATGCCTTTGATAAGGTTGATTATACATACTTCTACACCTGCGGTCCTGAGCCAATGTTAAAGGCTGTTTATAACAAGAGTAACACAAGCGGTCAGTTCTCCTTTGAGGAAAGAATGGGATGCGGCTTTGGTGCTTGTATGGGATGCTCTTGCAAAACAAAATACGGAAACAAGAGAATTTGTAAGGACGGACCCGTTCTTGAAAAGGAGGAAATTATATGGTAAGCTTGAAAACTACTCTTTGCGGAATAGAGCTTGACAACCCATTAATTCCCGCCAGCGGAACCTTCGGTTTTGGCTACGAATTCGCGGAAATATATGATATTAATGTTTTAGGTAGTTTTTCCTTTAAGGGTACTACAAAGGATGCCCGTTTTGGCAACCCAACACCGAGAATTGCTGAGTGCAAAAAGGGTCTTATCAACTCCGTTGGACTTCAAAACCCGGGTGTACATAAGGTTTTGGAAAACGAGCTGCCAAAATTGAAAAAGTGCTTTTTCAAGCCTGTTATGGCAAATGTAAGCGGTTTTTCTGTTGAAGACTACGTTTACACAGTAAAAATGCTTGACCAAGAGCCGCAAATCGGTTGGTTTGAGGTTAATGTAAGCTGTCCCAATGTTCACGGAGGAGGTATGAGCTTTGGCACATCCCCCGAGGCAGCGGCAGAGGTAACAAGGGCGGTAAAGACGGTAACAAATAAACCTGTTATCGTTAAACTCTCACCAAATGTTACAGACATTGTTGCAATTGCAAAAGCGTGTGAGGAGGCAGGGGCTGACGGTATCAGCCTTATCAACACCCTTCTTGGCATGAAGATAGATTTGAAATCTAAAAAGCCTGTTATCGCTAACAAAATGGGCGGTTTTTCAGGCCCTGCAATCAAGCCTGTGGCTATTCGTATGGTTTACCAGGTTTATGAGGCGGTTAATATTCCAATCGTTGGCGGCGGCGGAGTTGAAAGTGCCGAGGATGTTATTGAAATGATGCTTGCAGGAGCAAGCGCAGTACAAGTTGGCGCGGCTAACTTGGTTGACCCAATGGCTTGCCCGAAAATTATTGAGGACTTACCAAGGGTTATGGAAAAATACGGTATTAAAGATTTAAAGGATATTATAGGAGGCGCACACTAATGGGAAAAGATGTAATTGTGGCTTGCGACTTTGCAAGCAAGGAGCAGGTATTTGACTTTCTTGATTTATTCAAGGAGGAAAAGCCATTTGTAAAAATCGGTATGGAGCTTTTTAATGCAGAGGGTCCGGACATTGTTCGCGAAATTAAGAAAAGAGGGCACAAAATATTCCTTGACCTAAAACTCCACGACATTCCAAACACAGTTAAAAAGGCAATGGCAGTTCTTTCTCGCCTTGATGTTGATATGACAAACGTACACGCAAGCGGTACTATTGCTATGATGGAGGCAGCTCTTGAAGGCTTGACCCGTCCTGACGGTACACGCCCGCTTTTAATAGCGGTAACACAGCTTACCTCTACAAGTGAGGAAAGAATGAGAGAGGACTTGCTTATTAACGAGCCAATTGACAAAGTTGTTATGCACTACGCAATGAACGCAAAGAAGGCAGGGCTTGCAGGTATCGTATGCTCACCTTTGGAAGCAGAAAAAGTACACGCAGCCTGTGGCGCTGACTTTGTAACAGTTACCCCGGGCGTACGCTTTGCAGACGGTGACAAGGGCGACCAAGTAAGAGTTATGACACCTGAGGAAGCAAAGAAAATCGGCTCTGACTACATCGTAGTGGGAAGACCAATTACAGCAGCGGCTGACCCTGTTGCAGCATATAGACGCTGTGTTGCAGAATTTGTTGACTAACAAATTCTGCAATGAAATGAATCCGCTTTGCGTATACCCACTGAGTCGTGAAATGATTGCTTCGCAATCTTGAAATACACTGCGGTGCATAAGGATTCATTTTATTTCATTTATGCCATGGGCATAAATTTCAAGACAAGCATCGCTTGTCATTTCAAGCGCGTCAGTGCATTTCACTAATTTTTGTCGATATGTGCTACGCACTCGATATGATTGCAAAAGCAATCTCGATATGTTATGGCATTGCCTTAACCCGATATGTTTCGCCAAGCGAAACAAGAAATTAGGAGGAAATAATTAAAATGGAACAATACAAAAGAGAATTTATTGAATTTTTGCAAAGTGCAGGCGTTTTGAAGTTTGGTGATTTTACTGCTAAAAGCGGCAGAAAAATTCCATACTTTATCAACGCAGGGGAAATTAAAACAGGTGAGCATATTTCCAAGCTTGGCGATTTTTACGCAAAGGCTTATCTTGACAAGGTAGGGGCAAAGAAAACCGCTTTGTACGGTCCTGCATACAAGGGTATCTCTATTGCAGTTGCTACATCAATTGCTCTTGCCAAAAACGGACTTGACTTGCCATTCTTCTTTAACAGAAAGGAAGCAAAGGACCACGGTGAGGGTGGCGTTTTTGTAGGCTACAAGCCACAGGCAGGCGAGGAGGTTGTTATCGTTGAGGACGTTATCACTGCCGGCACCGCTATCCGTGAGACTATGGAAATTATGAAGTCCGTTGAGGGTGTTAAGGTTGCCGCTTGCTTCGTAATGGTTGACAGAAAAGAAAAGGGCAAGGGCGAAAAGGGCGCTATGGTTGAGATTGAGGAAGAATTCGGCTTCCCTGTTTACTCAGTTGTAAATGTTTACGACATTATTGAATACCTTGAAGAAAACCCTGCAAACAAGGAAAACGTAGATAGAATTAAAAAGTATCTTGAAGTTTACGGCGCGTAATTCCACCGGGCGAGTGAAATTACAACTCGGCGGTGCCGAATATCGTTGGCTCTGCCAACACGAATAAGGAGAAAATATGAGAAGTCTTATAGATATAAAAGAACTCTCTTTAAAGGAGCTTGACAGTTTAATTGATACCGCCCTTGACATAATAGAAAACCCACAAAAGTACAGTGAAAAATGTAAGGGCAAAAAACTTGCTACTCTTTTCTTTGAGCCATCTACCCGTACACGCCTTAGCTTTGAAGCGGCTATGTACGAGCTTGGCGGCAATGTGCTTGGCTTTTCAGAGGCGTCAAGCTCAAGCTCTGCTAAGGGAGAAAGCGTGGCTGACACAGCAAAGATGATTTCCTGCTACGCGGACATTATCGCTATGCGTCACCCAAAGGAGGGGGCTCCCCTCGTTGCTTCTATGAATGCCACAATTCCTGTGGTAAACGCAGGTGACGGCGGACATAACCACCCAACACAAACCCTTGCAGACTTGCTTACCATCAAGCGTAAAAAAGGCAGGTTTAACAACTTGACAATCGGTCTTTGCGGCGACTTGAAATTTGGCAGAACCGTTCACTCCTTAATTGCAGCTATGTCAAGGTACGAAGGTGTAAAGTTCGTTCTTATCTCCCCTGAGGAATTAAGAATACCAAGCTATGTAAAAACCGATGTGCTTGACAAATGCGGTATCGAGTATGTGGAAACAAAGGACCTGTGTGGCGCTATGCCAGAACTTGACATCCTTTATATGACAAGAATACAAAAGGAACGCTTTTTCAACGAGGAAGACTATTTGCGCTTAAAGGACAGCTATATCCTTGACCCGCAAAAGCTTGAAAATGCAAAGAAGGACCTTTGCATTATGCATCCCCTTCCCCGTGTTAATGAAATCAGCGTAAAGGTGGACTCTGACCCACGCGCTTGCTACTTTGAGCAGGCATTGAACGGTAAATATATGCGTATGGCATTAATTTTAATGCTTTTGGGCATTAAGTAAGGGGGCGGTGACTATGAATATAGATTCAATTAAAAACGGTATGGTTATTGACCATATTACAGCAGGCAAAGGAATGGAGCTTTACTCCCTTCTAAAACTTGACAGCCTTAATTGTCCAATAGTTATCGGCAAAAATGTTGTAAGCCGTAAGCTTGGCACAAAGGACATTATCAAAATTGATGCAGACATTGACTTGAACACAGATATCCTTGGCTATGTTGACCCCGATGTTACAATCAATATAATTAAGGATGGAAAAATTATTGAAAAGAAAACAGTTTCCTTGCCTGAAAAGCTTGTTAATGTAATCGAGTGCAAAAACCCTCGTTGCATAACCTCCTGCGAGCAGGAGCTTGACCAGGTTTTCACCTTGACAGATAAGGAAAACAGGGTTTACCGCTGTCTTTATTGTGAAACGAAAGCGAAAGAGCAAAGCCACTAATTAAAGGTAACTTTTCTCTCCTTCCACCGCTTACAAAATCAGTGCGTATTTGAAGTTTTTTACTGCGGTCCCCATTCCCCGCTGGGGAAGGCTATAATAAAGTCAAGACGTTGTTCTTAAATAAGTGCAGTGATGCGAGAAAGAGGGCTTTATGAACGCAAGTATTGAAAAAAGAATAGGACAAAACATAAAGTGCCTACGAGAAAGTAAAGGCTTTACGCAAGAGCGACTTGCCGCAAAATTACAATTACACGGGTGCGATATAACGAGAAGCGCGCTTGCTAAAATTGAAGTTGGACAACGGCATTTGTATGTTGACGAGTTGATTTTAATTAAAGAAATATTAAATGTAAAATATGAAGAACTTTTAAAATAAAAGAGCCTCAAACGAGGCTCTTTTTTCTTGCAATCCGCTTTACTTTGTATTTAACTCAACGGGAGTTTCTGCTACCCCTGCCAAATAATCTAATGATATATTGTAGAATTTTGCCAATTCAATTGCTCTTGAAAATGGTAATTCCCTTTTACCGTTTTCGTACTGTGCGTAATATGATTGAGTTGTTTTCAAAACCTTTGCAACACTTTCCTGTGTTAAATCTCTATCTTCTCTTAAATCCTTCAATCTTTTTGCATAATTCATAGTTATCTCCAACCACTAATATTTTAAATTAGTATATCGCATATGAACTTTTCCTCTTGACTTTTAGTCTGCATATGGACTAAAATATAAATAGAATAAATATTAATGGGGGTTATTATGACAAAACTACAATCAAATCAAACACTTTCTTGGGAAGCATACAAATATTTAGCCGCTGTCAACCCCAATTGAACCCGTCTGTAACGCATAATAGACGGTGACTTCCAACCGATAAAGGCTTGGAATATTTTTATATATCTACGCCTTTCTCAATTGAAATTCCCTCGCCTATTATGTGTTAACAGATTGCTACACAAATTTCGAGGGAACAAATAAGGGCATAGACAAATTAAAAAATCGCAGGTGATTAAAAAATCAGCAAGATTTTTTTGTGCAGTATATGGCTTTATTTGTCCCTCCAAAT
>JAGANX010000006.1 GCA_017623975.1 Clostridia bacterium | reverse complement strand
AACGCCATCGTGTTTGACCTTCTCTCCAAAATTCAAGGAGAGAACTCAACGCAGCGGACGATTTTAATGGTTGTAAATCAACTACTGAAATATGGCGAGTTTGGGATAGTATTGTTCGATAACTTCCAAGTTACCGAACGGACTCGAAATCAGTTTGCCATAACGGCACGTGAGTTCGAATCTCACCGCTTGCGCCAAGAAAAACCTCAATCGAATTCGGTTGAGGTTTTTCATTTCTATTTGATTCACCAAGAGAAAATTCACCTAAAAGCAAAACAGGATATCACTACATATGCATAACATAATACCGCTCCGCCTTGGAAACACTACTCTCAAACTTCCGTATTAACTTTTGGTTTAGACATTAAGTCTTACTACTATATTAAATTACACTACTCTCAAACCGAAACATACGCATTATACATAGCATTATTCGTCTTACTACTATATTAAATCACACTACTCTCAAACTCAATAGTAAATAATATCTATATTGTTATTGTCTTACTACTATATTAAATTACACTACTCTCAAACCTTACACAGTCCCTAAAATCACTTTTGAGAGTCTTACTACTATATTAAATTACACTACTCTCAAACCTTTCTATTATACAAAATTACAATTATACGTCTTACTACTATATTAAATTACACTACTCTCAAACCTCAAATTTTGAGAAAACGGCACTACTTTCCGCGTGTTATTAATATAGCAATTTTATTTTATCATAAAATATTTGTTTTTTCAATTATATTTCACACAAATCTTTATCGATTATTCTTTTTATTTCTCCTTCTGTTTTGGGACAATCGTATCTTTCTATTATCAAAACATTGTACTTTCTGTATGTGATGTCACGAAATAGTGAGGAAAGTTCGTCTTGTGAAAAAAACGAATGTAAACTCAAAAATACAAACACTTTTTTCTTCATATATTTTTCACAAAAGTCCATATACATAAGTATTTTTTCTGCAAGCGATATATTTTCGCAATCTATCCTTACATTATAGAGCTTTAATAATTGGGAAATATCATTTATTTCATCAAATACGATATCATTGTTTGACTCAAAAATTATGTCGGATAGTGTTTGATTTATTTTCTCATATAAATCAATTACTTCCCCATGTAACTCATTTATTGCTATATTAGTAAGTTCTTTTACTATTCCTGTTACAATTTAATGCGACATTGACTATGCTATTATCGCTCCTTGAAAAGCCCTTGCCAAATAGCGCATTAAAATAAACTTTTGCAGAATGCCCCTCTCTATTTGTGGTATCCCCCGGCTCAATTTCCTTTATGTAGTTTGACAATAAGATTTTTTCTCGTTCACAGTCATCACCTAAATTAGAAAGTTGTCCCTTTATTTTCGCCCTTACTATTTCTGCCCATACTAACTTTTTAGTTTCTTCTTTCCAAGATATTTGAGTTTTTATTTTTTGGCTTGTATCGTAACTACCGTAAATACCGCAAAGCTCACTTATTGGATTACATTTTTCATCGCAAAAAATCACTTTTACTTTCTTTTTTGTTAGTTCCGCTATCAAATATGCAGTTAACGAAACAGACGTGGATTCTATTAATAACAGAGATATCTCACTTATATGTACTCTTGTTGTTTTTCCTCTGTTCTGACTACTAAATAGTCCATTTTGTAATCTAATTTTGCTTTACTTTTGATAGTTACGATACGCCAACTCATATAAACCTCACTACTTCAAAAGATCTATTTTTGTTTCAAAAATGCCGGTTACTGATTGATGTATCAAATATACACTTTCGCTTCCTGATATTTTTTTGTTTTTGGTTATTGTTGAAACGAAGGATGGAACAGAAGCATCGCACCTAAACGCTTTTAGTGCTTCAAAAATAAATTTTGCCTGTTCAAGCAAGTCCATTTTTATAAATTTATCTCTATTCTTTTTCATATATTCAGAAACACTATCAATAATTTTTTTATATATTGAATTATCTATTCTGTCTATAAAAAGATTATAGATATATAAATTTCCTTCCTTGCTTAACCCGCTTTGCACCAACTTTTCTTCTGTCATTTCTTTCTCTTTTTCCAAACATTTAATTATCTTTTTAATATATTTCACACTTTCATTATCCAAGACAAACTGGTGAGAGTGAGAATAGATAATTCTACCGGGCTTTCTACCACGAATGTTATACTTAACGCCGTCTATTTGAATTAGAGAAGATACCAATATTTGTGGGAATATTACTGTTGAATTATCGTACCAATATTTTCTTGCATACAGCTCAGGGTTAGCCTCGTATTCTTTCTTTTGATATGCTAAAACAGCCTCAATCGTTCTGATTTTTTTGCCTTTTTCAGCATGTTCTACCACGGAGAAATATGCACCCTTTGCGCTATTGTATCCACCATATTTCTCTGTATCCATTCCTACTTTTATCGGAATTAGGTTATCTCCCTTTTTTAATATGGTTACCTTGTATAACTGTCCTTTTTCTTCTTTTGGCATTACGGTGAATAATACATTGTTCTTTGCCATCATTTTGTTTACTGTGGCAATAGTACCGTTTTCGCCCTTTTGCCATGCACCTGTTACATTTCTGTTATACAATGCATCTACATTCAAGCTATATTCTTCCGCTTGGATATTCTTTATAAAGTCTTGTGTAAAACGAACATCAAAATAGTTTCCTACAACTACATTCAAATATGCATCTTTTGCGTGGTGATGGTCGTTTATTTCACGGCATTTTACAAAATCGTAGTACTTTCTAAAATCTGATATGTTGTTTGCTTTTGAATACACTATTTTAGTTTTTGGATATATGGTTTTTAAAAGCTCTGCCACCGCTTTGGTTGATTGGCGTGTTTCTACAAGTTGCCTGTTTACAAAAGCCGCAAGCTCATCCGCTGAAAGCGGCGTATGCCTTACCAAGCGTTCATATTTTCTTTCTGATAAAGTTCCTCTTGATTTAAGCAAAGACCAAAAGTCTTTCATATTATTTCTAATATCTTCTGAAATAGGATATTTATTTGTTTTCTCTCTGTTCAACTCTGCCTTTACTAAAACAAGGTTGTCAAAGCTATCATCTTTTATCTTGGAGCGAGGATAGATGTGGTCTATATCGTACTTATCAAGCTCAGATAGTTCAATATCCTTTCCACTATACATACACTTACCAAATTGCAAATAGTACAAATACAGTTTTTTGGAGCGCAATTTTTCCTCATCTTCATCATTCAATCTTTTAAAGAGGTCTGTACTATTTTCTTTGCAATCTTTATATAACTGAATAAGCTGCTCTTTTCTTGCCTTTCTTGATGCTTCGTTTTTTCGCTTTTGCTCATCAGTTTCATTTTCTCTTGCAACTTCAATGAAAATCTTTTTGGGTGCGCCTTTTTCTATATCAACTATTTCGTCAACGATTCTTAACGCTTGCCAAATGCTTCTGCGAATTTTGGGCGATACATACAGCGCATCTACCATTTCTTTCGGTGTGCCTTTTATGCCTAAAATTTCAGCCTTATGATTGTCCGCTTGCTCTTTAAAGCTATATGCACTTGACAACAGTTTCATCAAATTTTCATTTGTTTCACGAAGCATTTCAATAACTGTCATCGCCTCGCCTGTATCTTTGTTTACAGAAACCATACCATTTAGCAAATAAATTGAAAGTCTGCCCCAACCTGTAAATTTTTGTCTCAATACATACTTGATATCATCATCGTTTAGCGTTGTTTCCTTTTTAAGATAATTTTTCAATAATTTTTTATCATCGCCAAACAAAACTATGCGCTTTATTATTTCCTCGGTTTGTTCATATGAAGTCTTAGCGATAATGTTTTTCATCTTATGATAAGACAAAAGCTGTGACTTTATATTGTCATCAACACCGGACAAAGCATCTCCCTTTTGCAACAAGCCTTCACTTAATAATAATCCCTCTATTGCTTTTTTCGTTACCTTTTTGCTATTCAAAACAAACAATCTTTCAAAGATGAGTTTTTTGCACTCAACAGTTATGGGTGCACCATTTATCTTTAAATTGTTTATTTCGTTTAATACCTCAAATTCGCTATATAGCAAAGAGTTTTTCGGCAGCACATCCTCGCCTGTATATGTACAAGTAGATGTCATTTCTTCAATAAATCTTTCGGCGGATTTATCAAGGCTGATTTTACTTTCAAAATTCCAAGGATATATTTTGCCTTCCTCTTTCTTTACTGCCCAACCGCCTTTCAATTTACCTACATAATAGGGAATTCGGTAGTCGAAAATAGAAATTATTTTATCCTTAACCGTTAGTCCGTTTTCATCACTCTCATTTAAAAAATCAAGGTAACTTGATGCGTTTTCAAGAATGGCTACAAGTTCACTACGGTGCAAACTGTTTGGAATTACTCCATTTTCGATTGTTCTCTGCTTTGGCGCAAAAACGCCTTCGTTAACCCTTTGATATATACTTGAAAATCTTTCATCATTTTCATATTCTTTTGGCAGTTTACCCTTCAAATACTTACAAAATTCTTGTTGTGTACAGCTTTGTTCCTTATCGCTTTTTTTGTATCCTGAATATGCTGCATAATTTGTAAGTTTTGCTTTTTGCGTTTTGAAAATTTCCTTATAAAGCTCTTTGTTAGATAAAGTTATCTTTACAAAATCCTTTAATGCTTGAATATCTTTTTTATGTTGCTTATACTCGCTAATCTTATATTCAGACAAGGTCTTGTATCCTTTTATTATCTTTTCAAGTATTAAGCAATCATAAACCGCTTTTGCAGAGATAATTAAATCAAAATCGTCTCCGATTTCATCTGCAATTTCCAGCATCTTTTCATCTCCCATATCAAAGCAAAGGCTAGTTTGCGGTACACCTGCAAATATGTCAGACATTTTTGCAGTTCCGCCAACCATTAACGAAAACAGCTTTTCAACTGATTTTTTCTCTTCTTTTTCTACTATTTTGATAAGTGAAGCAAGAGCCTTTACACGGTCAGGCTTGCTTGCTTTCTTTGTGATTATTTCATATATTTGTGAAACATCGACATCCAGTGATATTTCCTTAATTTCTTCTAAACTTACAACAAAATCATTGAAAACATTTAAAAAATCTCGATTATTTTCGCTATCAACATCAAATAAAAAATGGCCTCTGTTTTTAATTATGTGCCTTATTGCTAAATAAACAAGTCTTATATCGTGAGGCTCCTTTGATGTTATCAATTCTTGCCTTAAATGATAGACTGTATGATATTTTTTCAAATAATCCTTGTCCGTAAAATCATCATCTGCAAACAAAGAATATTTCGTTCCTTTTGTTTTGTCTTCCAAGCACAAAAAGCTTTCTTTCAATCTTAGGAAAAATCCTGAGTCGATTTTAGTTATTTCTTTATCAAATAACATTCTCAATAATTCTAATCTTTGATTTCTCCTTGTTAGGCGGCGTCTATTTGTCCTGTTTGTCCTACGGGTTACAGCAGTTTCGCCTTCATCAAACAGCCTAACTCCCCACATACCTTTTCCTGTATGTTTTTTTATTACATAATCAGTGTCTGTTGCCGCAAAGCCAACAGAGTTTGTTCCTATATCAAGACCAATATAGTATTCATTTGTCCGTTCATTGTTCTTATTTGCTTTCATAATATATACTCCGTTTTTTAAAATTCTATTGACAAATGCAAAAAAATGGTTTACAATGTAACTGTCGAACTACTACGACAATTACACTACAAGTTCAAATAAGCTTTTAGCGAAAACATCGTTTAACGAATCACATTGTGTGAACAAAAACCGCAGTTGCGGTTTTTTGTTTTTTATTTATCCTCGTACTGGGCGATTGTTTCGGCCAGGTGGTCTTTAATAAGACCGATTGTGCTTGGTGGAGATATTACGGTTAGGCGGTTACCGAAGGAGCAGCACCAGTTTATGAAGATTGGGCTTTGCTCAACATCTACGGTGCAACGGAGCTTGCCCTCGTCTGTTGTGCGGATTTTGATGTTTTTGCCAAATTTATCCAAAAAGACCTCTAAAAGATTTCTTTCCGCTATAAATTCTACGGTTTTGGGCTCTCCGCCAAACATTTCAAACTGCTTGCGCTTTTTGTCTTCTGCAATTTTATTGTTTTTGGTTATGGGCTCATCAAGCATTTCTACCTTATCCATTCTGTCTATGCGGTAATTGGCAAGCTTGCCCTCGTGCTTATCGTCATAGCAAACAAGGTAGTATTGACCGTTATCAATCACTGTTGAAACAGGATTTACAACGTACCATTTGTTTTTGCTTGGGTCTTCCTTATCCTTTCTGTACACGGTTTTTCCCTTTTCGTCGTGGTCAAAGTAATTAAAGCCTATCTTTCTTTTTTTCTTGATTGCGTTAACTATGGTATCAACCGAATAATAAATTATTTCATTTGTACCCTTAACTATCAATGCCTTTGTAATATTTTCCTTTAAGATATTGCCCCTTTGGCTTCCTGCCAGCATTGCTATTTTATTAATAAGCTCTTCCGTTTTTTTCTCAGTTATAAAGGCTGAGGAACGAACGGCATCAATTAAAAATCTAACCTCGGACGGATTAAAGGAACGGTCCTCTACAAAATATTTATTGCTCCTGTCTGTTTCCTTTAAAACCTCGTATCCGTAGTCATTAAGCAATTCAATATCGCTATACAAAATTTTACGGTCAACAGGTATGCCCTCCTTTGCTAACCTTTCAATCAATTCGGGGGTGGACATAGGATGCTCCTCATCAGTTTCGGTCTTTAAAATCTCCCACATTTTAAGTAATTTAATTTTTCTTGTATTTTCGCTCATATTTATACCTCTCTTAGATAAATTTACTAATAAAAGTATAACATATAACGAAGGCAATTTCAATACAATTGTACTAAAAATGCGACTCGAATATTTCTTCGAGCCGCATTTTTTAAAGCATGCAATGTATAATGTTTATTACTTTTCCGTTTTTCTTTTTCTCGTAAATGATGCAGTGTGTTGCATCCGCCTTTTCGCACGCACTGTTACAGCCGTCGTAATAATAAGTTTCAGTGTACCTTCCTCCACATGGTGTTCTTCCTATTTTTCTTTCAAAGCCGTAGCATTTCATATTTTTCATTTTCATAAATCTCCTTTTTTGAGTGGTGTTTTTGATTACACCTATATGTTAACACGGTGCTTTTCAAAAATCAACCCTCATATGTACCAAACTCAGTACACATGGAAATTGACACAGCTTTATTAAAATGATACTATATAGATAACGGTCCTAATGGACACCATTTTTTAAAAATATTTTAAAAAATGTCGAAAAATGTCCTGTTTTTTACGCCATAATATGGTAGAATTAAAATGTAGCATACATATTGAAGGAGGTAGTTTATGAGACAAAATTTTGATGACTTAGATTGGCTAAGTAAAATATTTCAAGACACGAAGAAGGCTGAGCTTAAAGAAAAGAAGTCTGAAACAAATAATGCAAGCGTAAGTGACGAGGACGTTCTTGATGACAGTACAGTTGACTTGGTTACCTCTTGGGACTTGCCCGTTGATTTTGAAAACGCCTATGCCAAAGATCCGCGCGCAAGCGGAATATATGTAGAAAGCATCAGTGACGGACTAATTACCTCTCTTTGTACGCTTGGTAGGGTTGACATTGAATACATATCTGCAATTACAGGTGAGGATTTAAAAACCGTTATCACTACTTTACAAGGGTCTATCTTTCAAAACCCCGATAAGTGGGAAGAATGCTTTTATAAGGGATGGGAAACAACTGAGGAATACCTAAGCGGTAATCTTTTACGCAAATATAAGGCTGCCGAAAAGGCAAACAAGAAATACAAGGGTTATTTCCAAGCTAACGTAGATGCTCTTTTGAACGCTATGCCGCCGAGCATAGCAATTGAGGACATTTATGCTCCGCTTGGTGCACCTTGGATTCCTACGGATGTAATTGATGACTTTATTGACCATTTGTTAGGTCCTGTCGTTCCTAACCTTAGCTCCTCCGTTTACCGCACGCGTCACTCTGAGGACCTTGGTCTTTGGGAAATTCCCGGCTCTTCAAGATACTCGGGCACAAGATACGCCACACGCGCTTACTCTACATACGGTACTATGCGTATGGATGCCCTTGAAATTATTGAAAAGACACTTAACCAAAAGACAATTTCAGTTTACGATTCTGAAAAGAGCTCCATAGAGAAAACCAAAAGCGGCAAGCCCAAGACTATACGAGTTTTCAATGAAAAGGAAACGGTTTTAGCTCTTGACAAGCAAGACAAAATCATTGAAGAATTTAACAAATGGCTTTGGTCTAACCCGCAAAGACGGGAAAGGCTTGAAATGATTTATGAGGAAAGATACGCATCTACCAAGGTGCGCCACTTTGACGGCTCTTTCCTTAATTTTCCAAATCTAAACCCTGACGTACAGCTTTTCCCATACCAAAAGAATGCGGTGGCAAGAATACTTTTCACCCCCAACACTCTCCTTGCGCACGACGTGGGCTCAGGTAAAACCTACGTTATGATTGTGGCAGGAATGGAGCTGAGACGTATGGGCATTGGCAAGAAGAACCTTTATGTCGTTCCTAACAACTTGGTAGGACAATGGAAGAACATTTTCCTACATTTATATAAGGATGCAAAGCTTTTAATTGTTGAGCCAAAGGTGTTTACACCCTCTAAGAAGTGGCAGACACTGTCCCTTGTCCGTGACGGTGACTATGATGCCATCATTATGGCTTACAGCTGCTTTGAAAGCATCCCTATGTCAAAATTCTTTGACGTTGACAAGTTGGAGGAGGAGCTTAAAGAAATTGAGAAAAATGCCCAAGGGCTTTACTCAAACAGCTTGTCCCCAAGACGTCAAAAAATCGAAAACGAGCTTAATAAAAAGATACTTTCCCGTATTAAGCCCGAGGAGGTTGCCTTTGACAAGCTTGGTATTAACAACCTTTTTGTTGATGAAGCGCACAACTATAAAAACGTGCCCGTTGACACTAAAACCACCATACTCGGTATTAGCTCAGGCGGTAGCGCTAAATGTGCGGACATGCTTGACAAGGTACGCTGTGTACAAAGCCAAAACGATGGCAGAGGCGTTATTTTTGCCACAGGTACACCTATTACCAACTCACTGACTGATGCCTTCGTTATGCAATCTTACTTGCAAAATGGCGAATTAAAGCTCCTCGGACTTGGCTCCTTTGACGGTTGGATAGGTATGTTTGCTGAGCAAAATACGGATTTTGAGGTTGACATTGATACATCCAAATTCCGTTTGGCAACTCGCTTTTCCAAGTTCCACAACTTACCTGAGCTTACTGCCCTTTTTGCTTCCTTTGCGGATTTCCACACCGTTTCGAAGAAGGATGCGGATTTACCTGACTTCTGCGGTTATACGGACAATATGATAGCTCCTGACCCTGCATTTGTTAATTACTTACACCTTATTTCCGAACGTGCTGACCGTGTGCGTAGCCATAAGGTGCCAAGGAATGTGGATAACCTGCTTTTAATCACCACTGACGGAAGAAAAGCTGCCCTTGACGTGCGTTTGGTTGATGATAAGGTTAAATCTCTTGCACAATGTAAGACACTTGCTTGCGCCAAGAATGTACTTAAAATCTACAAGGAGCACGATGACAAGACACAGCTTGTATTCTCTGATTACGGAACTCCCAAGGACACCTTTAACGTTTATACCGAGCTTAAACGTCTTCTCGTTTCTTATGGTGTGCCCGAAAAGGAAATTGAGTTTGTACACTCTGCCACTACGGACAAAAAGCGTGACCAGCTCTTTAATGCAGTGCGCGAGGGTAAAATCAGAGTGCTTGTTGGCTCTACCCTTAAATTAGGTCTTGGTGTAAACGTACAGGACAAATTAGTGGCTGTCCACCACCTTGACGTGCCGTGGCGCCCTGCGGATATGGTACAGCGTGAGGGCCGTATTCTCCGCCAAGGCAATACCAACGATGAGATTTACATACACAGATATATTACAGAGGGTAGCTTTGACGCTTACTCCTGGCAGCTACTTGAAACAAAGCAGCGCTTTATATCTTCCTTGCTTTCCGGACACATTAATGAGCGTGAAAACAGCGATATATATGACACAGTTCTTAACTATGCTGAAATCAAAGCGCTTGCCATTGGTAACCCTGCAATTAAGGAAAGGGTTGAAACCGCTAATGAGCTTGGAAAGCTAACCATTTTAAGACGTGAAAAGCTGTTACATATTGACGGCTTGCGTAACGAGCTTGCTAAAATACCTTCAAAGCTTGCAAAGCGCAGACAGAACATTGATAACGGTATCACTGATAAACAGCTTTACATTGACAGCTTCCGTGAGTACACGCCGCTTGAACGTAAGGATTTGCGTGACAGGCTTGAAGCAGCCATTCTTGACAACGCTTTACAAACCAAGGAAACAGAGCTATTTGAATATCAAGGCTTCAAGGTTGTGCTTCCTGCCGGTATGTCACTTTCCAAGCCCTTCGTTTGGCTATACGGTAGCGGTAAGTATTATTTAGAGCTTGGCGCATCTCCCATTGGTTATCTAATAAGAATTGACAATTTCTTAAATGAATTTGACAAATATATTGAGGACCAAAAGGGCAAGCTTGACAAGCTTATAATGGTACAGGAGTCTATCGAGGCGGAGCTTAGCGAGCGCGATATATACAGCGATAAAATCGAAGAGCTTACAAATAAGCTACAAAAGCTTGACAATGAATTAGGAGTAAATAAAAAATGAGTAAAACTATGCCTACTATCCCCATCCTTAGCGTTGATAAGGCTGTGGAGGTGCTTTCAAGCACATATATTTCAGCTATCCAAACAAACACACCCTTTAAGCACATCCCCTCAGTTATGCTGTGGGGTGCCCCCGGTGTGGGTAAATCACAGGCTATTCGCCAAATTGCGGCTGCAATTGAGGAGGAAACAGGTAAAAGATGTGCTGTAACCGACGTACGTCTTTTGCTGTTCAACCCAATAGATTTGCGCGGCATTCCAACTGCCAACGCTGACAAAACCTTGGCTATTTGGCTAAAACCGCAAATATTCCAAATGAATCCTGACCCAAGCGTTGTAAACATTTTGTTCCTTGATGAAATTTCCGCAGCACCACAATCAGTACAAGCGGCGGCTTACCAAATTACCCTTGACAGAATTATCGGTGAGCATAAATTACCTGACAACTGTATTGTTTTGGCAGCAGGCAACCGATTAACTGACAAAAGTGTATCCTTTAAGATGCCAAAGGCACTGGCAAACCGTCTTTGCCACTTGGAAATTGAGTCTAACTTTGATTCTTGGCTACGTTGGGCAATTTCCGCAGGTGTTTCACCTCTTGTAACAAGCTTCTTGTCCTTCCGCCACGATTATCTTATTGAAAACGAAAGCTCAACAGATTCCCTTGCCTTCCCAACTCCTCGTTCTTGGGAAATGGTTAGCCGTCTTCTTAATATGGCAAATCAAAATTTAGACGAAGTGTATCCAATGATTTCGGGCTGTATTGGCATAGGTATTGCAGGTGAGTTTAAAACATACTGTCAAATCTTTGCAACCTTGCCTAAGATTGCTGATATATTTGCAGGCAGATGCACAATTGTGCCAAGCTCAACCGATGCACTCTATGCCCTTGTATCATCTATGATTTCTTACGCAAGGGAGCATAAATACGATTTTGCAGCTATTGAAAACTCCATTAGCTATTCTATGCTTCTCCCTCCTGACTTCTCCGTTGTGCATATCCGCGGTTATATGGCAATTGAAAAGAACTACCGCGACAGACTTATAAAGATGCCTGCCTTTACCAAATGGTTAAGCGCACGAGGTAAACATATAAATGGATTACGATAAGGAATTTACCGAGCTTTGTACCAAGCGCATAATCCGTGCTAAAATGAACCTTTTGGTTAATAACGGATTTTACGGTCTTCTTTTATCCCACATAATATTTGCCCTTGATACAGAGTGCCAAACAGCCTGCACAGACGGACGGCGTATTTGGTTTGGACCTGAGTTTATGAAGGATTTAAGTGACGATGAGTTAGAATTCGTTATGATGCACGAAATAATGCATATCGTACTTCAACACTGTATAAGAGGCGAGGAATACGATAATGAAATATATAATATTGCCGCTGATATTGTAATTAACTCAAACATTATGCACTCACTGGGTGATAACTTAGATGCCATCACACTGAAAAAGTACGGTGTTTCTATGCACTTAACCCCTGACGGTAATGAAGGATATAACTACACTGCCGAAGAGGTTTATGATATGCTAATCAGTGCAGCAAAAAAGAAACAGAAGAATTCCGGAGCCTCGGATAAAGCTATGAGGGGAAAAACCGGTGGCGAGGACGAAAACGGTGAAGGTGAAGTTAGAGGCTTAGTTGATGTAGTAGAGGAAATTATTCAGGGCGGCAAGCGGTTTGACGACCACTCCAAATGGGAAAAGCTTACTGAGGAAGAAAAGAGAGAAATATACGAGGAATGGAGCAAAAGAATACTTGATGCGGATACTGTTATTTCCATACTTGAATCATCAATATCTGACGGTAGCGGTCCGCCGATTGGCGCACGCAGATTGATTGAGCAGCTTCGCAACGGTGAGCTTGATTGGCGAACAATCTTAACGGACTTTATACAAACGGAAATCAACGACTACTCCTTCTCTCCTCCCGACAGGCGGTTTTCAGACGGTGACTTTTTCCTGCCTGATTACAACGAGGAGGTAGAAAAGGTGGCAAATGTATGGTTCTTAATTGACACATCCGGTTCTATTTCCAACAAAGCAATCCGTGCGGCATACTCGGAAATTGCAAGTGCAATTGAGCAGTTTAACGGTGCTGTGCAAGGGCTTTTAAGCTTTACCGAGGTATTTGTTACCGACCCTGTACCCTTTGAAACCCTTGATGACTTACTTGCTATTAAGCCTGTGGGTGGCGGCGGCAACGATTTTGGCGAGATTTTCCGATATATGAAAAGAAATATGATGGATAATCCCCCTGCCTATATCGTTATTATCACAGACGGTTATGACACATTTCCTAAGGAAGAAGAAGCTATGGGCATCCCTGTTCTTTGGTTGATTAACAACAATGACCCTAATGTAAAGCCTCCATTTGGTAAAATGGCAAGAATTGTGGTTGATTAAAACATATTCAAACAAAAACGAGTCGTATAGCGATTTGCTATACGACTCGTTTTTTTAATATTAACCTGCTTCAAAGTCAACGCAGGTATCACAGAATACATCATAATCAAAAATGGAACGGTCTATATCATCATTTCCGTTTTCACCAAAGTAGCTTGCCTCGTGGCGCATATAGTTACTTTCAACAGCGCTTGCCTGTAAGTAATAAATAGTTTCCCAATACTTGCCTTTTTCTGATGCTTTTTCAAACATCAAACGGTTTTCAAAGCCCAGATGGCAACCGCCAATATAACCGCCGCCCTCGGGAAGCTTGCCGTGCTGAATGTTCAAATACTGCACCAAACCATAGTTACATAATACAATTCCATTTTCAACGTACCTTGAAATATCCTCGTGGCCCTCGATTTCGAGCCATTTTTCCACTGTTCCGGTATATTGCGCACGCCACACTCTCACTGTATCAAAGTAGGACGGCTCGATTTTTTTGGTGGTGGCAGGGATTTTATCTACCTGTTGTTCATCCCCTGCGTCCTTTCGTACACTTAAAACTCCGTTTTCAACTCTCTGCCTTTGGATATATGAGTAATCTCCATAGCTGTCCCCCCACTCATGATTTGCAAGGGCATAAATATAAGGTGGAAAAGAAATAACCATATCGTCAAACACCATAGAAATTCTATTTTGAACAAGCTTGTTCAAAATATCCTTGTCAAATTTCTTATAGGAGCATTCAAATATAAAGCCCTGTTTGCCGTTCTCAAAGGAAAAACGAGTTTTGAATTTTCCTTTGTTGTTCTTTTTATGCTCCTTCAAGCGTGCTTCAAGAGTTTTCTCTCCAACTGACAAGCGGTCAAAAATAAGGCTTACATCCATACCTCTTGTTGTAAACATTTTGGTATCCTTGTCAAGGATCTTTTCATATTTGCCCTTTTCATTCCGCATATATATGTTGACACCGTGATCTTCAAAAAAGTCCAACAAGCCTTCTGCTTTTTTTGCATCCTCGTATGTTCCGTCATAGTAAATATTTGAAATTTTTGCATTGTTGGGAAGTGCAAAGTAGTTTACATATTTCACATTTTTGCCAAGGGTTAGGCTTTCTATATCGTATTGAATAAACGAGTCAGGTTTAATCTCATGCACTTCATTTGGTATAGTTATATTCAAGCTGTCACCGTTATACGACTTCAAAGCACCGTTTTCTATCTCAAATTCAGGCACGCCTGCATCTCTTCTTTTTGCTTCCTTTACTGTGAGGAAGGGTATCCTATGCTCGCGTGCAAACTCGCCCGCATAGTCATATCCCTTTTCGCCAACGATGATAAAGCCTCTGTTATCACCAAAGGCGGTGGGGGCAATCTCCTCTACCTCATTATGTATAGTTACTCTCTTTGGCTTAACCTTTGCAAAGGCGAAGGCGGAAATGCTCTTTGCTTCCTTTGGAATTACAATATCCGTGTCCGTGCCAACATATTCAAGTAAAACACCGTCCTGCACGCGACAACCGTCAATTACCTTTTCCTCACCTGATAAAATAGGCTTAAAGGGGATTTTAGCAATCTCTGCATATTTTTCCGCATAGCTACCCTTTTCACCGTGTATGGTTAAATTTTCGCATCCGTAAAAGCTATTTCCGTAAGAGCCGTCATAGTAAATAGATGTGACAGACGGTGGAATAACAATTTTTGTTAAGCCCTTGCAACCCGAAAAACTGCTTTGACCTATTTTCTCGCAAGACGGAGGAATTACGATTTCCGTCAAGCTTTTGCAATCGTAAAAACCATAACATTCAATTGTCTTCAACGAAGGTGGTAATACAATTTCTTTAAGACTACTACAATGGTTGAACATAAAACCACAAATATGTTCAAGGTTTTGGGGCAAGGCTATCCTTTCCAATTTTTCACAATCACGAAAATGATCGCCTCTTAAATCACTGTATCTATCATCAAACTCAAACTCTGTACCGTTTGGAATATCCAAGCTCTTCAAGGCTTTGCAAATTACAAATGCCTGTTCGCCGATAAGCTCCAAGGTTGACGGTAGCTCCACAGTAACAAGACTTTGTGCGCCTGAAAAAGCAAATTTCTCAATATGAGTAAGACCCTTTGGCAAAACCACTCTTTTTAGTGTTTTGTTATTATCAAATGCGCCTTCCTTAATCACCTTAACCGTGTCAGGCACAAAAAATTCCTCTTTGTCAGGGGTGCCCGCATAAGCAATAAGCTCCGTTTTGTCCTTGTTATATAAAACGCCATCCTCGGAGGAATAGTTCTTGTTATCCTTATGAACATCTATTTTTTCCTGACATTTTATGGCAGGTATCTCGGTAACCGACGCAGGAATATAAACCTCTTTGATATTAGGAATGCAGCTCAAAAAGTCAACCTTTTTTATTCCTTCTTCAACTGTAACCTTTTCCAAGCCGCGGCAAGCTTCAAAGGCACTGTTGTCCAGCTTCTCAATCCAGGCGTGAACGGTAAGCTCCTTTATTCCGTTACAGCCATAGAATGAAAGGAATCCGATTTCCTTTAAGCCTTGCGGCAGCTTGCCAATATCTGCTAAATTTTCGCACTCCCGGAAGGCGTGTCGTTCAATTATGCGAAGGCTATTTGGAAAGCTAACGGACAATAATTCCTCGTGCCTTTCAAAGGCACCATTTTTAATAACCTGAACCGTGTCAGGTATAATAAGGTGCTCCACCTTCTTTTGGCGTGGGCATAAAATCAACTCCGTTTTGTCCTTATTATATAGTACGCCGTCAACGGTAGAAAATAAGGGTGAATCCTCATCAACGGTTATTTCCTCAAAATTTTGCACCCCTCCCCAAGCATCAAAGGCTCTTTCTTCCATCTCAACTACGCTTTTAGGTATATGCAGCTTTTTTAAAACCGCTATGGAAATAGCTCGGTTACCAATAGTTGTTGTCGTTTCGGGGATAGTAAAGTTTTCAAGGCTTTCGCAACCCCATGTGGCATCGACACCAAAGGAGGTAACAGGACCGTTTATAGTTAAGGTTTTTAGCTCCCTACAATGAAAAAAGGCGCCGTCTCCAATAACCGTACAGCTTTTTGGCAGGATAATCTCTTTTATGTCATCCATTTCATAAAAAGCTCGTCGCCCGATTTCCACTACGCCCTCGGGCACCTTGACTACCTTTGCCTTGCCGTGATATGCAACTAATCGGTTATTTTTGTCAATTTCAAATTCTTTTGCCATAACCATTCTCCTTTTTGTACTATTTATACAAAATTATTTTAGCATACTAAACTAAATATGTCAACATTGTATTGACCTTGTTTTGGGACTGTGGTATAATGATGATATACTTTAATTGGGGTGATTTTATGAAAATACTGTTTTTAGGCACAGGCGCGGCAGACTTCCCTGCTGACAAGTCCGACGTTATTGGTTTTAGGCGTACTTCCTCTGCCTTGATTGATAATAAAATTTTGATTGACCCGGGCCCTTGGGTACTTGATGCCATAGAGGAATATGGAGTTGACATTACCAAAATTAAATATGTTTTGAATACCCACCGCCACAGCGACCACTACTGCCAAGAAACAGTTGACTTTTTGGCTACAAAGGGTGCAAAGCTTATAGAAACAAGGGACAAGGATGTTTTATCTCTTGACGGTTATACAGTCGAAGCTTATAAGGCAAACCACACTATCGAAACCTGTCATTTCATCATAAAAAATGCAGAGACGTGTTTGTTTTACGGCCTTGACGGTGCTTGGCTGCAATATGAGGAAATACGCGCTATTTGGAAAAATAAGCCTGACTTGGCTGTGTTTGATGCAACCGTTGGATTTATCGAAAAGGATTGGCGTGTGTTTGAGCATAACAACTTAAATATGGTTATTGAAATGAAGAAAAGCATTGATGAGGACATAAAAAAATATGTTATTTCCCACATGGCATACACCTTACACACCGACCATGATACGCTTTCAAAGGAAATGGCAAAGCACGGTATAGTAACCGCCTATGACGGTATGGAAATTGAATTTTAATTAAATAATTAACCTTGTTATCCCGTGGGATTGTTTAATTGAAGTGTAGCAAAAAACATAGCAACCTTTTTGAGGTTGCTATGTTTTTTATTTATTGTATATCAATTCTATTCCCTCGCCTTTTGCAAGGGATAAGGTGTTAAAGCCATTATATTTGCTGTTTGAAATTTTATCACTCCTTGTTGCAAGAGCAAATCCCTTCAAGCCAATGTTGACTTGCTTTCCAAGCAAGGATTTGATTTTTACACGAGCTTGGTTTTCGTTCCAATTGATTGAAACATCAAAGCCGCCACGGGCTTGAATATGCTCTATACTTCCCTCTTTTAATTCCTTTGGCAAAGCGGGAAGAAGCTTGATTTTATCACCGTCAGAGTATAAAAGCATTTCATAAACCGCAGACACAAAGCCCATATTAGCATCAACCTGATAAGGTGCGTGTCCTGCGTGCATATACTTTAATGTAACGCCCATATTACGCCAGTCGTTATGATAAGTATATAGGTTGGCGCCTGTGCAAAAGCGAATGAGCAAGTCAAGGCACTCCTTTGCCCTTTCTCCGTCATTTAACCTTGCAAAAATGTTTGCCATGTGGGCAAGGCTCCAGCCTGTTTGGGACTTTAAGCCTATTACCAAGCGTTTGTTTACTGCGACACGCATTGCTTCAAAAAGCTCTTTATTGTTTTCCTCATTCACCTCAAAGCCGGGGAACAATGGGTAAATGTGTGATTGGTGACGGTGGTGGTAGTTATCCTTAAAATCAGGGTGGAGCCACTCCTTCATAGCACCGTCTTCATTCACCTCATACTCGGGAATTGCATTAAGCATTTTTGTCCATTCCACACGGTCATTTTCATCAATTCCCAATTTTATAGAAGAATTTACAAGGTTAGTCAAAAGCTCCTTTAAAAGTGCAAAATCCATTGTAGCATTTATAGAAACACTGATTTGCCGAGCTCCCTCAAAATCACCGTCAGGGTTATTCTCGGGAGAGTTTGACGGATATGATTTTAGCTTTCCCTTTTCGTCATAGACCATAAAGTCTTGGTAAAACAGGGCTGCTTCCTTCATAAACGGATATGCCCTCTCTCTTAAAAACCTTTCATCCCCTGTATAAAGGTAATAATCGTAGTAAATTGCGCTTATCCAAGCGGATGAGCCTGTCCAATAAAGTACATGGGGTTGGGTATTTTCTTTCTTACCGTTGGAATTATCCATAAAGAGCGGCAAAAGAATACCGCGGCAGCCAAAGAGGTTTTTAGCATTTTCCCTATAATCATCAAAGAACCTTTCGTACAGGTTGAAAAGCGGTAAGGCTGCCTCACTCAAATTACCTGCATAAGCCTGCCAATACGCCATTTGGATGTTTTCATTATTGAAAAATGTACAAGCCCAAGCAGGCGAATACGCACCGTTCCACAAGCCTTGCAAATTTGCCGGAAATTCGCAGCCAACAGAGGAGGAAATAAGCAGGTATCTGCCAAAATCCGCCATTTTTTCAATAAACCTTGTATCAACCTTACCGCCGTAGCTGTTCAAGAACAATTGCTCATTTGACACATTTTCTTCATTTGTCAGGCTTAGACGGGTCTTATTAAACAGTTTAGAAAAAGCTTGCTTTTGTTCAGCCAACAAGACTTCAAAATCCTTGTTGCACTTATCTACCTTATTAACCATTTCCTCATACGAAAGAGGTGTTTTATCCATATCAAAAACAAGAGTGATTTCCGTTGCGTTTTCGATTTTTATATATTCCTTCAACGCTACCTCTCCACTCATATTTGCGGTATTTTCCTTGTCGCTTCCACCGGACACAATGTCTCCGTTAGTTTTATGCACCTTTACAATACCTGCAAAATGGAGCCCACCGCCTGTTTTACTTTCCGAATAAACATAGCCGTCCTTTGCAAAGCTCTTAAACTCATCACAGTAGAAGTTATCCACATAGTCAGCCATATCGTGTCTTTCAAGAGAAATTTTAAGTGAAAAGGGCTTTGTCTTTTTAAGGTTTACAATAACTGCCCTGTCATTTTGTGATGCAAACACCGTTCGGATGCATTTTTCCCCATTTTCAGTGTAGGAAACTGTGCAAACACCGTTTTCCATATCTAAAACACGGCTGTAATTTTCAGGTGCGGCTTCTGTTTCAAAAATCAAATGAATGTCAAATGCGGGGAAAAACTTACCCTTGTTTGACTTAAAGTCTGTTTTCTTAATAATGTCGGTATAGTAAGTATTAGCTTCCTTGTACTTACCCTCATCCATTAAGTCACGCACTTCCTGTAAAGCATAGGAAATATCAGGGTATCCTTTGTTGCACACCCAGTTATACAAAGCCTCGTGATTTATCAGTATTCTTTCATCATATACGCAGCCGTAAACACTTGCGCCAAGAGTACAGTTGCCCAGTGGTGTAGTATCATTCCAGCACTCTGCCGGGTATGAATTTATAATCTTTTTTTCCATATTTTGCTCCTTATGAAAATAATACCAATAAATTATATCATAATACCGAATAAAAATCAATTTAATATTGAAAATTTGTGCAATATGTGGTATCATAAACTTGTTGAGCTACGCAAAAAAATACCAAGGCTCATTTAAGGAGATTATTATGTTTGATATTGCAAGAGATCCTAAAATCTGGGAACGCATAAGGAATGATGAAGCGTTTGCCCGTCATAGAAAAGAAATAAAGGCAAAATACGATAAGGTTTTTGCCGTTCGCCCAAGGGCTGCAAATGCTTGGGATGTGTTAGAGTATCCTTACAACAACCCAAACAGGTCTGATTCCTTTAATCAGCTTCAATCCTCTGCTCTTTTGGCTTTGATTTACCCTGATAATGAGGAGTATTACAGGAGCTTGGTTGAAACCGTTTGGGAAATTTGTAACGAATATACTTGGGCACCTCTCGGTCACTACAATAGCTACTATGACAGGACTCCACAGGACTTTGACCCCGGTCTTATTGATATTTTCGGTGCTTCTCTTGGCTTTTCAATGGCAGAGATAAAGAGTCTTTTCAAGGATAGATTTCCTAAGCTTTTAGTTGACAGAATGACTTATGAAATAAGAAGACATACAATTGAGCCCTTCTTGACAAGGAAGTTTTTCTGGGAAACACATAACAACAACTGGACCGCAGTTTGCACAGGTGCTGTTGGCGGTGTGCTTATGTATGAGGACCCTGAGGAATTTATGCGTCAGCTTCCAAGGCTACAAGCAGCCATGGAATGCTATCTTAACAGCTATGATGATGACGGTATGTGCGTTGAGGGTACTGCATATTGGGGCTTTGGCTTTGGCTTTTTCTCCGTTTACGCTATGCTTCTTCGTGAGTTTTCAAACGGTAAATATGACTGGCTTGCTAACCCAAAGGTTAAGGCTATTTCCCAGTTTATACAAAAAATGTTCTTACAGCCAAACGTTCTTGCCTTGTTCAGTGATGTTAATATTCACGAGGGCTATTGGGTTGGCTTACCCCACATGCTTAAAACCGTTTACGGTGACGCTATTGAGAATTTGCCAAGCGACCAGGCTACAATTATCACCTATTATCACTGGGCGTTTGCAGTTCGCTCCTGTGTTTATTTTAACCCTGATTTTGTTAGCACGAAGCTTAAAAACGAAACATATTACGCCCCTGTTTCCAACTATTTCACAAAGCGTACAGACAACTACGGCTTTGCCTTGAAGGGCGGAAACCAATGGGAAAGCCATAACCACCAAGACGTTGGCTCATTTATCCTTGCACGCCACAATAAGCAGGTGTTCTGTGACTTCGGATATATCGGTCCCGGTCACCACCCGGGATATCAAAGCAATAGGAGGAACGAGTATTTCCAGCCGTCCTCCTTCTCCCACAACCTGCCTTACTTTAACGGTAAGGGTCAAGGCGGTGACTGGGAAGGAAAGGCGCGTGCTGTTTATGACGAAAAGACAAGCACCGTTTATATGGACTTTACCCACGGCTACGATGTTAAAAGAGTACACACCACTTTGCAAAAGGCGGAAAGATACTTTACAATGGCAGATGACGAAATTAAGATGTATGACAAATTTGCATTCTCCGAGCCTGCTGTTATTACGGAAAGATTTGTAACAACATATAAGCCGAGGGTTGAAGGCAATATTGCTTATGTTGACGATGTGCGTGTAATTTGCCAATGTGATGCAACCCTTAATGTTGTTGAGCAACCGTTTATTGACCAGCTCCCTGATGAAAACGGCAATTATAACAAAATTTGCTATCTTCTTGACTACACCTTAAACGGTGACAATACTGAATTTAAGGCGACAATTGATTTTAAAGGATAATTTAAGCAATATAGGTGTGCCGATAATACTCGGCGCACCTATATTTTTTCTATACAACCAGCGGTTGATTTTTGTGTGTCGCAATTGTATATTGAATAAACAATTTTTGTATGGTACAATGATACACAGAAAGAGGTGATTCAGTTGACCATTGGAGAAAGGATAAAATATTACAGAAGCCAAAAGGGCATAACCCAAGAGCATCTTGCCAACGAATTGTATATCTCCAACCAAGCGGTTTCTAAATGGGAACGAAACGCAAGCCTACCCGATGTTTCTTTAATCGCTAAAATTGCCAGCATACTCGGTATATCCTGTGATGCACTTTTCATTGACGATTTTGAGGATATAAACAAGGACATTAATGAGCTTATAGAAAATGCCGAAAAGCTAAACGTCTGTAATATCGAAGAATATAAATGCGGAATTGCCACACTTGAAAAAGCCCTTGAAAGATACCCTAAGGCTTGCGCTTTGAGGTTAGCCTTAGCGGAGGCTTACCTAAAAGGGATTGATTTTCTTGACTACCGTGACGGAAGCTATACAAGCAAAATAATTACACACGGTGAGTATGTATTAAACAACAGCGAAGAAATATCAGAGGTGTTTCGTTCAATTCAGCTTTTATGCTATACATATAAAATCACGGGAGATTTAGAAAGAGCACGTGAGCTTGCTGAACAAATGCCCAGCCTTGAAATATGCAAGGAGGCCCTTTTATATCATTCCCTGCCAAACGAGCAATATAGACAAGGAATGGCAAGCTACATATTAAAGCTTCTTGATACGGCAGAGGCTATGATTAATGTTTTTGTTTATCCTGATGACACAAAAGAAATAAAGACATTAATAAATCTTTTAAAAGAAAGCGTGCGAAAAGCTTAATATAAAAACGGAGTCTGCGTTTTTTCTTATGCAGCTCCGTTTTTATTTATTTTTCTTTTTTAATTGCTTTTATGCCCTGTTCGGTAAGCATTACGTCACAATGCTTGTCAAAGCGTCCCTTTGGCAATGCTTTAAGTATAAACTCCGAATATACAACGCCTATTGTACAGCCGTTAAAATTATGCATAAATTTATCATAATAGCCCTTACCGTAGCCTAAGCGATAGCCATGCACGTCAAATGCAAGACCGGGAACAAAGCAAACAACACTTCCCTTTTCTTCCTCGGGGTTAAACAATGGGGCATCTTCACTCGGCTCACGAATACCGTAGGCACAAGGCGTTAACTCATCAAGACCGCCGACAAAGTGGAATTTCATAGTCCTTTCTTCCACATTGCACCGCGGGAATGCGACTCTTTTCCCCCTTTTAATTGCTTCATGGAATATAGGCATAACATCTATTTCCGACTTGATTGGGGCGTACAAAAGAATTACATCCGCATATTTAAAGCTTACCAAAGATGTAGCAAAGGAGCAGATTTTTTCATCCCTTATCTTATGCTCCTGCGCACCTATGGCATTGCGTTTATCAGAGCAGTCCTTCCTTATAGCGTCCTTTTCTCTTTTAATAGGTGTCATCGCTTTTCCTTTCCTGTTGAAGTATAGGCTTAATATAAAACCGCAGACTTCAACTTTTCTCTCATTTCTTTTCCGCAAAGGGCTTCTACAATTTCAAGGGCGAAATCGTGGGATGAGCCCATTGCACGTCCTGTTATTATTTTACCGTCACGCACAACGCCACAGTCAACAATTTCCGCACCCACAAGCTCTTTTTCAAAGCCCGGGTAGCACGTGGCGCGCTTTCCCTTTAAAATCCCTCTTTTGCCGAGAATAAAGGGGGCGGCACAAATTGCGCAAATAAATTTGTCCTCATTAACTGCCCTTTTAATCATTTTGTCAACCGCTTCACAGCTATCAAGGTTAGTAGAGCCGGGCAAACCGCCGGGAAGAATAATCATATCAAAGTCGCTGTCAGTGTCAAGGTCGTCAACAGTTATATCACAAGTAACGGGTATTTTATGAGAACCGTTTGCGATTTTTCCGCTAACGCCCACTGTCTTTGTTTCAATTCCGCCACGGCGCAAGAAATCAAGAACGCACAAGCCCTCAATCTCCTCAAAGCCGTCTGCCAAAAACAAATATACCATTATAATTTACCCACTTCCTTATATATTTCCTCCGCTATGTCTTCTCGGGTACGTATTTCATCACCGTTATAGCATTTTATCTGACGCCAACCAAGTTTTTTGCAAGAATAGAGTGCCGCCTCATAACACTTGTCCATATACTCTGTGTCAAGTTCGTGTATATCCATTTTCTGTCCTGTCTCACCACTTCTGCTCTTTACCAAAGACAAAGAAAGCTTTGGTGGCAATTCAAGGTACAAAACAAGGTCAGGCTCCGGCAACCCAAGTTTTTCAAATTCAAAGTCCCAAAGCCAAGCAAGAAAACTTTCCCACTCCTCTTTTGGCAATTTTGAAAGTTGGTGGACTGCATTTGCAGTTGTGTATCTGTTTGCAACCACTATCGTGTCAGGGTCTTCAATATCCTTTTTCCAATCTTGACGATAACTTACATATCTGTCAGCGCCAAAAAACATAGATGCAGCATATGCGTTTGTATCCGAGGGCTTGCTACCAAGCTTGCCCTCCAAGTACATCCTTACAAACAAGGAGCTGTCATTTTCGTAAACAGGAAAGGATAGAACACGCACACGCTTTCCTTCCTTTTTCAGCCTTTGTACAAGCAATTCACTCTGTGTGCCCTTTCCGCTTCCGTCAAGACCGTCTATTGCTATAAACTTACCCATTATTCGTCATTCCTTCTCATCATAATTTCCTGATAATCCGCTTGGGTTATCAAAACGTCCCTTGGCTTTGTTCCGTTTTGCTCCCCAACATAGCCAAGACTTTCCATTTGGTCAATAATTCTTGAAGCCCTTCCAAAGCCAAGGCTCAATTTCCTTTGCAGGTAGGATGAAGATATTTTGCCTGCTTTAACCGCTTCATTCAAGGCTTTGTAAAACATTGGGTCAAGCTCATCACCATCTTCATCATCGCTTTCGCCTATGTCTTTATCATTCTTTGCAAGCTTCGCGGCGTTATTTTCAATCTTTTGTACGACCTCTTCATCATAGTTGTCAGGTCCGCTTTCCTTCCAATAATCAATAACATCCTGTATTTCCTCAACACTGACGTAAGCACCCTGTACACGCACAAGAGACAAGGCACCGACAATTTTTACAAGCATGTCACCCTTGGCAACAAGCTTGTCAGCACCAATTTCATCAAGAATTGTTCTTGAATCTATTTGTGAAGGAACACGGAAAGCGATTCTTGAAGGAATATTGTTCTTAATAAGACCTGTCAAAACATCTACTGACGGACGCTGTGTACCGATAATAATGTGAATACCCGCCGCACGCGCCTTTTGAGTAAGACGTGTTATGTGACCGTCAATATCGGGCACTGCCATTTTCAAGTCAGCAAGCTCATCAATTACAATTACAATGCGTGGCATCTTTTCCGCATCATAGCCGTTTTCAACCTTTTGGTTAAATTCCTCGATTTTACGAACTCCCGCTTCTTGAATAGCCTCAAATCTTTCTTCCATCTCTGTAACAGCCCATTGAAGTGCGCCAAGCGCCTTCTTTGGCTCACAAACGACAGGAACGAGCAGGTGTGGAATTCCGTTATAGTTAGAAAGCTCTACTCTCTTAGGGTCAATAAGAATAAGCCTAACCTCATCGGGCTTTGCCTTATAGAGCAAGCTAATAAGCAAGGAGTTTATACAAACTGACTTACCCATACCCGTAGCACCGGCAACGAGCAGGTGAGGTGTGTTTTCAATATCCACATAAATATTCTCACCGGCAATGCTTTTACCAAGAGCGCAGGTTAATTTACTTTTCGCCTTGTCAAAGCGAGGGTCTTCTATAAGGTCGCGCAAGTAAACAAAGCTAATTGTTTTATTTGGGACTTCAATACCAATGGCATTTTTGCCGGGAATCGGGCACTCGATTCTTATACCGTGTGCAGCTAAGCTAAGAGCTATATCATCCACCAAGCCTTCAATTTTGCTAACGCGAACACCCTTTTCAGGTTGAAGCTCATACCTTGTGATTGTAGGTCCTCTTGTCACATCAACAATTCTTGTTGGTGCTTTAAAGTCATTCAAGGTTTCAACAATTTTCTTTGCGTTTTCTTGAAGCTCCGCACGCACCTCATCAGAATTACTGTTATCCGGTTGAGACTTCAAAAAGTATATTGGCGGCAATGTATAATTTATTTTTTTCTTTTCCTTTTTTTCTACCGTCTTTTCTACTGTCTTCTCTTCCTTTACAGCTTTTTCAAAAACAGGAGTAGAAACAACACGAAGCTTCTTTTCATCCTCCTTTGTAGTAACCTTATTTAAAATTTCTTCGGAAATGTAGCCTTCCTCATCAGCTTCCTCATCGAATTCCTCATCGAATTTCTCAAAAGCTTCAAACGGAACGCACTCTTCTTCATCTTCATACGCATCACTGTAATCATCCTCTTCAAAATCATAAGAGCTGTTTACAGGTACTTCTTCCGTTTCCTCATCATCAAATGGAAGCTCTTCAAATTCTTGAAGGTCCTCTTCCTCTTCATCAAAAGCCTCATTTTTGTAATGGCTTTCATAACCGCTGAAAGATGCTTTTGCAGTGTCCGCTTCCTTATGCTCCTCATACTTGGAGGTTGAAACGGTAAACTCTTTCGTCTCTTTAAGATTTACATATTTTTCGTTTCTGTTATACGGTTGAAGCTGGCTTGGTATATGCTCCGTCCTTTCGTGCATCTTATCTATGCTCAAATCTTCGTATGAATTACTTAACGTATCCCCATTATCCATAGAAACGACCTTAGTTGTATCAAGGAAAGCCGGTGGTGGATCAAGCTCTACACTATCCTCATCATCAAAAACCTCTATCCTCTTGGGGTTGGTAGGCTTAATTCGTTTTTCTGCTTTATTTTTAACGGGCTGCACCTTTTTTGCCTTGGCCTTTGGCTTTTTGTTTTTCAACATAGAGCGCACCATATATGCAGGGGTGATGTTAAACATTTGCAGTATCATAAGCACCAAAATGAGAGTTATGATAATAACGCCTAAAATATTGCCGAGCCCAAGCAACAGCTTACCAAAAAAGCCGCCAACAAAGCCACCGCCAACAGACGCCTTGCCAAGATTAAAGAACGCGCTAACGCTATATGAATTAAGCGCCTCATAATCTCCAACTTGAATTAAATACTGCATAGTTGAGAAGCAAATCAACGTAACAATGGAGCAAACAACACGACGCACGCAAATTCTGCGCTTAACATCATAATTCCACATAATTGCATGATAAATCAAAAATATCGGGAAAAAGTAAGTAGCAAAGTTTGAAAAAATGCCGTAAAGCAGATTACGGACGCCAACTCCAAAACCGCCTGCTAAGCCTGTTAAGCCAAAAAGCATGATTGCGGCAAATATAGATAAAATGTATGGCATAAATTTATTTAAAGCCTTTTTAAAGGCGCTTTTTTTCTTTGGTTTTTTAAGATTATTAACTTTTTGTTTTTTCATCAACACCCAACTTCCTTTCGCATTTATGATAAATATAATAAAAATTGCCACTGATTTATAAACCAGTAACAGTACAGAATATTAATATAAACAGTACGTACAAATATATAATAACAGAAATATTTTGAAAAAACAATAGATTTTTGGCAAAAGTCAAAAATTTTTTAAGGAGACCGATGATAAAAAATTTTTTGTCTAAAAAATGGGTAGTCTTTGTCCTTTTTAGTATAGCTTCCTTTTTGGCAGGAGGTATAAACGGCTTTGTTGGAACAGGGGGTGGAATTCTGCTTGTTTTTGCATTTTCTAAAATACTGAATATAGAAAACAAGGATGCCTTTGCATCTTCCCTTTCCGTAACTGTACCCACCTCGGCAGTTGCCATTTATAACTACGTAAAGCAGGAAAATATAGATTTTTCGCTTTTAAAGCAGTTGTGGCTACCTGTACTGCTCGGTGGTATCTTAGGCGCTTTTTTGGTGGATAAATTAAAGGTAGAATGGCTAAGCTCCATTTTCGCCGTATTAGTGATTTATGCGGGAACGTGTTTGATTTTGAGGTGAAATATGGGATTCATTATACCTTTTTTAATATCGGCACTAATGGGTATGGGGGTTGGCGGAGGCGGACTTTTAATTATCTATTTAACTCTTTTTCTTAACACTCCGCAGCTTATTGCGCAGGGTACAAATTTGCTCCTTTTTGTTATTGCAGGCTTAGGCTCGCTGTTTTTCCATTTTAGGAAAAGGAAAATTGTAATTTGGCAAGTTGTTTTAGGTATTTCATTTGGTGCCTTGGGTAGTCTGCTTTCCTCATTATACCTTAGCCAAATAGACCCTAAATATGCAAAAATTTGTTTGGGAGCACTCCTTATTATAAGCGGAGTTATGTCTTTATATAATACGCTAATTAAAAGAGTATGGAAAAAATTCAAAAAAACTCTTTACAAATAGAAATGTTTGTGATATAATACCACACGAGCGCCGATACTGAGTTTGCGGATACCGTCTGAAAACAGACATTCACCAGCCGTTTGCACAGTGTTTGGGCTTAATAAAAATTATGAGGTGAAAAAAATGAACAAGAACGAAATTATCGCTCAGTACGCAACACACGAGGGTGACACAGGTTCACCTGAAGTACAAATCGCACTTCTCACAAGCCGTATCAACAACTTGAACGAGCACTTGAAGAACAACGCTAACGACCACCACAGCCGTAGAGGTCTTTTAAAGATGGTTGGTCATAGAAGAAACCTTCTTGGCTATCTTGCAAAGGTTGATATTGAAAGATACCGTGCTGTCGTTGAAAAGCTCGGTTTGAGAAAATAAGAAATAACCCGCAGGGTGAAAAGTTGGCTGTGCAAACCTTGCACAGCCAATATTTCTTTAAAGCCAGTTAGTTTAATTGCGTGACGAGATAGCAGTTAACCAAGCACCGAAATTTTCGATTTTTGGTTAAGTGCTATGTCCTCTCACGCTAAAATATATTTTTTATGGAGGATTTTAAAATGGAAAAAATGTTTTCCGAAAAGGTTTTCAATGACTACAAGGTTTATGAATATGACCTTTGTGGCAGAAAGCTTGTAATTGAAAATGGTAAAATGGCAGGACTTGCTAACGGTAGCGTTTTGATTCGCTACGGTGAAACAGTTCTTCTCTGCTGTGCAACAACATCCCCTGCTCCACGCGAGGGTATTGATTTTCTTCCTTTGTCTGTTGACTACGAGGAAAGAATGTATGCAGTAGGCAAAATCCCGGGCGGTTATTTAAAGAGAGAGGGTAAGCCTTCTGAAAAGGCGGTTCTTACAGGCCGTGTTATTGACCGTCCTATCCGTCCTTTGTTCCCTAAGGATTTGAGAAACGATGTTAACCTTTCCCTAACAGTTTTGTCTGTTGACCCGGACTGCTCACCTGAAATCACTGCTATGATTGGTGCTTCCGTAGCCCTTTCTATTTCTGATATTCCGTGGAACGGTCCTATCGGCGGTCTTTTCGTTGGTATGGTTGACGGTAAAATCGTTCTTAACCCAACACTTGAAGAAAGAAAGAATTCTATCCTTGAACTCACAGTTGCAGCATCTGAAAAGAAGGTTGTAATGATTGAAGCGGGTGCTAAGGAAGTTAGCGATGACGATATGTACAACGCTATTATGCTTGCCCACGAGGAAATTAAGAAGCTTATCAAGTTTATCAACCAAATCGTTGAGGAAATCGGTAAGCCTAAGTTTGCTTATCCTTCTTGCGAGCTTGACCACGATATGTTTGACGAAATCTTTGCCTTCTGTGAAAAAGACGTTATGGAAGCGCTTGACACTGATGACAAGAATGTTCGTGACGCTAAGATGCAGCCAATTATCGAAAATATCGTAGCTACTTTTGAAGAAAAGTACGAGGATATTAAGACAATTATCGGCGAGCTTATTTATAAGATTCAAAAGAAGATTGTTAGAAGATGGCTCTTGAACGACAAAAAGCGTGTTGACGGCCGTGGTATGAACGATATCCGTCCTTTAACTGCTGAGGTTGGTATGTTCAAAAGAGTTCACGGTAGCGGTATGTT
>JAGANX010000016.1 GCA_017623975.1 Clostridia bacterium | reverse complement strand
GTTTACTGCAAAGCCTTGAAGGAATGCTGTGCCACTGTATGCATAGCCGTTGTTTACAAAGATTGCAGGAGCTTGATATTCTGCCTTGTCTGTATATGTGTATCTTTCTACATCACATGCTGTACACTTGTAGTAGTAGTAGCCTACCTTAAGGAAGCCGTTGTCGTACTTAAGCTCAATAAAGTCGCCCTTTGTGTGGCCAAGTGCAGGAATCGGAGTAACACTCGGATTTTTCTCTCCACAGAAGCAGCTATAGCCTTTTCCACCCTCTTCTGTACATGTAGCCGCCTTGTCTACCTTGTAAAGGTGTGTTTCGTTACCGTCTGCGTTACAATATACAAATGCTGCGGATGAGTATTGTGTGGAAATATCTGCGCTAGACAAATCGTTCTCGTTACACAAATATATCTTTATTTCGCCTGTCCAAGCGTTTCCTGTTGTGCTGATATTTGTCATATCGCCAAGGAACACAATGCTTATGGCATTTGTGTTACAAAATGCCCAACCATTATCCAAGACTGTTAAATTCTCGGGGAAAACAATAACGTCATTAAGCGACGCACAGCCCTTAAAGGTTTCACCATATAGGGCTGTTAGATTTGTTGGGAAGTAGTAAACCTCTGGCTTTTCTGTTTCGCTTGGGTCATTTACAAAATACAATTTGTCGCAACCATCAAATGGTGATTGGTTTGAGCCATTTGCACCAAGAGATGTAATTCCCTTTGGAATATAAAATGCTGTGAGATTGTCACAATCCTTGAACGCTTGTGCACCGATAGATTCCAAAGCGGAGTTTGCTCCGATTTCCACTGATGTAAGAGCTCCACAACCATTCAATGCCATATTACCAATGGATTTAACCTGGTCAGGAACAACAAGCTTCTTTAGATTGTCACAATTATAAGTAAACCAAGCAGGATAGTTAGTTACATAATTACCCAACTCTACAACCTCTACAGGCGAGGTGGAGATCCAGTTAACTCCCGTGAGAGCACCTGGTATTTCTGTGTCTGTTGATAGTTTTGCAAAGCTAAAATATTTTAGACTTGTGCCACGGAACACTTTTTTGTCACCTTCATACAAATAAAACAAAAGAGCATTCATGTCTGTGTAGCCGTTTGGCATTTCGTATGCAGTAATGTCAGGCGTAGAAAATCCTGTGGTGTTTCCACAGTATTCTTCAATAAGTCCATTTAATGCTGTAAAATTAAAACCGTCGTTAAGTGCCTGTTTTTTAGAAATATAGTAAGCAGGGAATGTGTGAGAGCCTGCCTCGCATGTACAGTTCAGCGTTACTCGTGCGTCCTCTGTCGCAGGCACCCCTGTCTCGTTATCCTTTACGATAACGGTGTTTACCATGTCGCCAATCGCAATATCGCTATTACCGTCGCCGTTTAGGTCGATAATCTCTACATCGCCGAAATATTCCTCTGCGCTAACAGAAATTGCAAACGCAGAAACAATTGCAACAACCATAAGTGCAAGAACCAAAATCTTCTTTTTCATGATTCATACTCCTTAAATAACTAATTTTTCACGCATATTATAACACTAGTGTGGAAAACTGTCAAGTTCAACAAAAAAAAAAAAAAAAACGAACGTTTTTGTTTATTTTGCACAGAAAAAATAAATATTTTGTTGATAAGTCTATAAAAACCCAATATTTTAATTCTTTTTCAGGTTATCGTCATTTATTTTTTTAGACAAATTGCAAATTGTTAATTTTTTGTAAATTTAGATTTTTAATGTAAAAAAGGAGCAAAAATCGCTCCTTTTTTGTTTTAAGCTTGAATGCGTGCTGTAGATGTACTCTTTGTTACGATTTGAACTCCCTCGCCCTCGCCATAATCAATGTCTATTTGAATTGGAATTAAGCTTTATATTTTTTTCCTAGTTTAATCAAGACTAATTTACAGCGCACGAGTAAAAAAAGTCGCACAAGTGTGCGACTTTTTCTTATGTCATTACAGAATTAGTTAAACAGAAGGTCAAGAATACCAACTGTGGATGTGCCCTTTGTTACAGTTTCGAGGCCGTTGCCAAAGTCAAAGGTTGTTTGCTCTGTTTTAATGTTGTTTGCAGAAAATGCCATAATATCCTCTGCTTGAGCTTCCTCTCTTTTGTAGGTAGGAGAAATATATTTCATCCTAAATCCCCCTTTTTAGTTAGTTAACTTACGGTACCGGTACATATTACCATGCTTTTTTTAATATATGCAGAAATATGCCATAATAGATTAATCTAATTTGTGTTAGCCCCACGAGTGCTTTCAAAAAGGTCTTTTACAACAAACTTCGGGCAGTCGGAACACACCTGCCCCTATGGTGGGTGTGAGGCGTTTTACGATTTTTCGGGCGGATATGGAATCCGCCCCTACGGATGAGGCAAATGCCCCGGTTCTCGGGGGGAGCAAGCTTCCCCCAAAAAAATCGCAATTTAAATATCACTTGTAAAAGCGAAAGCCGTTTCCCCTCTCTTGAATTAATTTTCTTTTCAATTTTATCTCGAATATTATGTTGACAAATTGCACAAAATATTTTATAATACAATTGGTTTCAAAAAATAAAAATTTTTAAAGTTTCGAAAGTGAGTGCTATTGTGAAAAGCATTGAAAGAACAGAATATTTACAAAGATTGATTGATTTGCAAGGAACACCTGATATAAAAATAATAACCGGTATTAGGCGTTCCGGTAAATCAAAGCTTATGGAAGCGTATATAAATCACTTAAGAAAAACAAACGAAAATGCAAATATCATATTCATTGATTTTTTTGATATTAATTTTGAGCATTTAGAGGAATATCACAGGTTAAACGATTACGTTGAATCCCACTACCAAAATGACAAGGATAATTTTCTTTTCATTGATGAGGTTCAGCTTTGCGATAAGTTTGAAATCGCAATAAATAGCCTTTATACATCCGGAAAATATGATATATATATTACAGGTTCAAATGCTTTTTTGCTAAGTAACGACTTAGCAACTTTGTTTACAGGTAGGTATATAGAAATTCACGTTTTCCCATTTAGCTTCAAGGAATTTGTTCTCTATTACGATAACATTTCGAGCATAGACGAATTGTTTAAGCAATACACCATTAAAGGCGGTCTTGCAGGCTCCTATGTATACAAAAACGAACGAGATAGGATTAAATACATTTCCGAGGTTTACAGCACCATTGTCAACAGAGATTTAGTAACAAAATACAATTTGCCCGACACATATGTTTTGGACCATCTTGCAGAATATTTAATGGATAACGTAAGCAATTTAACATCTCCAAACAAAGTGAGTGACACTCTTACCTCAAACAAAATAACCACCAATCACGTTACTATCGGAAAATATGTAAAATATCTTTGTAACGCCTTTATGTTTTATGACATAAAGAGATATGATATCAAGGGCAAAAAATACCTCGACACTTCAGATAAATATTACTTATGCGACGTTGGCTTTCGCTATGCCTTATTGGGCAGTAGAAATATGGACTATGGTAGACTTTATGAAAATATCGTTTGTATAGAGCTTTTACGCCGTGGCTATGAAATTTATATTGGAAAGCTCTATCAAAAGGAAGTTGACTTTGTTGCCAAACGCGGAAATGAGCAAATTTATATTCAAGTAAGTGACAATATTGAAAATCCCGAAACCTTCAAGAGAGAGTATGAACCACTTTTGAAAATCGGTGATGCTCACCCTAAAATGATAATCGCCAACACAAAGCACGATGAATATTCTTATGAGGGAATACGAATTGTCGATATCGCCCTTTGGTTGCTCAACGAGTGACCCTTCGTTTCAAATCAGATACCACTTACTAGCTAAGAAAGTCCTTGGTTAAGAAAAGAAAAAATGCGACACAGGGTCGCATTTTTTTATTTTTTCTCCATTATTCTTTTGCTAATGCCCTCTATGTCGTAGGGGGTCATTTGGTAGACGTAATAGTTTAGCCAGTTTGAGTAGATAATGTTTGCTGTTGAGTACCAGTTTGGTGCAATCTTTGTTTTTTCCGCATCACGGAAGTAATGCTGCGGCTCTTCAATCGGAAGACCCTTTGCAAGATCCCTCAAATACTCGTTTTTCAAGGTATCTCTATCGTATTCCATATGACCCATAAGGAAAATCCTTCTGCCATCCTTGGAGCGAATAACAGATGGTCCGATTTCACTTGAGCCGGCAAGGAGCATAAGGTCGTCAACCTTGCGTATTTCCTCCTCCTTCATTGTTGTGTGACGAGAGTGAGGCATATGAAACTCCTCATCGGTGCCCTTTAGCAACGGGTCAAATTGAACGTATTTTGTATGCTTGAATATGCCGAAAATCTTTTTGTCAAGTATGAGCTTGTTAAGCCCATAGTAGTAATGAAGCGCAGCCTGCGCGCCCCAGCAAATGAAGATTGTGCTTGTAACATTCTTGTCTGCAAAGTCAAATATCTCACAAAGCTCGCGCCAATACTTAACCTCCTCAAACTCCATCATTTCGACAGGTGCGCCTGTTATAATCATACCGTCAAAATGCTCGTTTTTAACCTCAGAAAAGGTTTTATAAAATCTTTGTAGGTGGCCAAGCGGAGTGTTTTTGCCCACATAGCTCTCTGTGCCGATAAGCGTAACCTTTATCTGCAAGGGAGAGTTGGAAAGAAGCCTGATAAGCTGTGTTTCCGTTTCTATCTTTGTAGGCATAAGATTTAGAATTGCAATTTCTATAGGACGTATATCCTGTGTCATCGCCCTTTCGTGATTCATAACGAAAATGTTTTCCTCTGAAAGGGTTTGGTACGCAGGAATGTCCTTTGGAATAATAATGGGCATAAAATATCTCCTTTAGCAACAAAGGATACGAACCGGGTTATCTCGGAGCGATAAACGCCGAGCCTTGTCCGACCCTTGTGTTGAAAATTTCTATGTTTTAGTCGACCCTGTGTCGATTAAATAGCGTCAAGCGCCTGTTTTATGTCGTTTATAATGTCCTCCGGATTTTCAATTCCAACAGAAAGACGAATAAGGTTTTCCTTGATGCCGATTGCCTCAAGGTCTGATGTTGAAAGCTGACGGTGTGTTGTTGATGCAGGGTGCAAAACGCAGCTTCTGGCATCTGCAACGTGGGTAACAATAGCAATCATTTCAAGCTTTTCCATAAACTCTGATGCCTTGTCCTTGCCACCCTTAACGCCAAAGCTCATCATACCGCCCTGTCCCTTTGGCATATATTTCATAGCTATATCGTGATATTTGTTGCTTTCAAGAGATGGGTGCAAAATCCACTCAACCTTTGGATGAGTTGAAAGGAACTGCGCCACCTTTCTTGCGTTTTCGGAGTGTCTTTCCATACGGAGAGCAAGAGTTTCCATGCCAAGGTTGGTAAGGAACGCGTTTTGTGGGCTCATAATCGCGCCCAAATCTCTCATCATTTGAACTCTGCACTTAACACCGAAGGCAGTTTTGCCAAGGTCAGCATAAATAAGTCCGTGATAACTCTCGTCCGGAACTAAAAACTCCTTATATCTGTCGGTCGCCTTAAAATCAAAGTTACCGCCGTCGATAATCACGCCGCCCAAGGCAACTGCGTGACCGTCAAGATACTTAGATGAGGAATAGATAACTACATTTGCGCCAAAGTCAAGAGGTCTGCACAGCACCGGTGTAACAAGAGTGTTATCAACCATAAACAGAACCTTGTTTCTCTTGGCAATATCAGCAAGCTTTTCAAAGTCGAGAACAACGATAGTTGGGTTTGCAATTGTTTCTGCAAAAATGATTTTTGTCTTATCGTCAACAAGCCTTTCTATATTCTCCTTTGTGTCGTCGGGGTCGAAAAAGCGACACTCTATGCCATATTTTGGCAAGGTAACGGAAAATAGATTATAACTACCACCATAAATTGCTCTTGATGCAACAACGTTGTCGCCTGCGTTACAAACGTTCAAAACAGCAAGCAATGTAGCACTCATACCGGAAGCTGTTGCAATACCCATAACTCCACCGTCAAGGGCGGTAAGCTTCTTTTCAAAAACATCAACGGTTGGGTTGGCAAGCCTTGTGTAGAAATAGCCGTCTGCCTTCAAGTCAAAGAGGTCAGCCATTTCCCCAGCCTTTTCATAGTAGTAGGTTGTGCTTTGCACGATAGGTGTAACACGTGGCTCGCCACTTTTTGGTGTGTAGCCACCCTGCACACAAATTGTATCTAGGTTTTTCATATTTTTCTCCTTTAGTTCTTAAGACTATGGATTGGAGCAGGGATTCTGCCGCCACGGTTTATAAATTCCTCAGAGGAATAGTCGCTAAGCTTCATAATCGGCGCGTGTCCGAGCAGACCACCAAACTCAACGCTTTCTCCAACACCCTTGCCGTGAACAGGGATAAGTCTTACTGCAGTTGTTTTATTGTTTACAACACCGATTGCAATCTCATCAGCGATAATTCCGCTAAGAGTTGCTGCGCTTGTGTCGCCGGGAACAGCAATCATATCAAGACCAACAGAGCAAACAGCAGTCATAGCCTCTAATTTTTCAATGGAAAGCGCGCCCATTTCAGCCGCCTCAATCATTCCCGCGTCCTCAGAAACAGGAATAAACGCACCGCTAAGACCACCAACGTGGCTTGATGCCATAACTCCGCCCTTCTTAACAGCGTCGTTAAGCATAGCAAGGGCAGCAGTTGTGCCGTGAGTGCCGCATCTTTCAAGACCCATATTTTCAAGAATCCTTGCAACAGAGTCGCCAACTGCAGGGGTTGGAGCCAAGGAAAGGTCAATAATGCCGTAAGGTGTGTTGAGGCGCTTAGATGCCTCATAGGCAATAAGCTGACCCACTCTTGTAATCTTAAACGCAGTTTTCTTAATTACGTCAGCAAGCTGAGAAAAGTCGCAATAGCCCTCGCGCTTAATGGCAGATGCCACAACGCCAGGGCCGGAAACGCCAACATTTATAACGGTATCAGGCTCGCCAATGCCGTGGATTGCGCCTGCCATAAACGGATTATCCTCCGGTATGTTTGCAAAAACAACCAGCTTTGCGCAGCCAATGGAATCTCTATCCCTCGTTAGGTACGCCGTTTCCTTCATTATCTCGCCCATGCGCTTAACCGCATCCATATTGATGCCTGCCTTTGTGCTGGCAACATTTACGCTGGAGCAAACCTTTGTGGTGGTGGAAAGCGCCTCCGGTATAGCCTCGATAAGGTTTTTTGAGCCCTTAGTCATACCCTTTTGCACAAGCGCGCCAAAGCCACCGATAAAGTTAATGCCAACCTCGTTTGCTGCCCTTTCAAGCACGCCTGCAAGACGGACAAAGCCCTCACTATCACAGCTTGCGCCAATTAGGGAAAGCGGAGTTACAGATACTCTTTTATTAATAATAGGAATACCGTAGGTAGCCTCAAGCTCGTTTGCAACGGGCACAAGGTTCTTTGCCGAGGTGGTAATTTTATCGTAAATCTTTTGTTCAAGTCTTTTTTGGTCGTCACTAATACAATCAAACAAGGAAATACCCATCGTAACAGTACGAATATCAAGGTTTTCCTGCTTAATCATATTGACCGTTTCAAGTATATCATTTATGTTAAGCATATTTACCTCTTAGATTCTGTGCATGGAATTGAAAATGTCCTCGTGCATAGCACGGATGTCGAGCCCCTTACGCTCGCCAAGGATAGAAAGCTCCTTTTGGAAAACGGAAAACTCGGTTTCCATCTTCTCAATCTCCACAAGCATAATCATAGCAAAGTAGTCCTTAAGAACGCTTTGAGTAATATCAACAATGTTTGCGTTGTGCTTTGCACACTCTGCACTAACCTCTGCAATAATACCCACAGAGTCCTTTCCTATAACAGTAACAACAGCCTTCATATTTAGCTCTCCTTTATTTGCGCGAAAATTTATTAAATAAAGTATAGCACTTATAAATAACTATGTCAAGAAAAATTAGGTGGGGATTTTTTCGATTTTTCCAAAACTGTACCGTTTGGTACCGGTTTTTCTGTGTGATAATACTCTTGCAAGGGGGCGAAAGGAGGTACAAAATAGAGCTAACCCTTTGGGATTTAATTAAAAAACGAAAAAGCCTGTGGGAAAAGCACAGAGATCCATCCCTAGACAAGGAGCTTGTTGAGGCAATAGCCGACGAGATACTGGACAGAGAGGAAATAAGATGCTTGATCCTTGAAAAGCCCTATCTTTTGATTGAGGCATGCTTCTCGGTTGTAAACAAGGAAAGGAAGACGGTTCCGTTCTTTTTGAACCCGATTCAAAAGGACTTTTTGGACAAATTACAGACACAGGGTCGGGCAAAACCCTACTTTATCTTAAAAAGCAGACAACAGGGCTTTACCACCTTAATTACTGCAATCGGTCTATCCTTTGCAATTACAACAAGGAATTTTTCAGGCTTTACACTAGCGGACAGAGAGGACAACGCAAGGGCCATATTTTTGGATAAGGCAAAGCTTATGTATGATATGCTGCCGGAAAGGCTTAAGCCGTCGGAAAAATTGAACTCAGCAAATGAGCTTTTCTTTGACAGGCTGAATTCCTCCTGGAGAGTGTCAACAGCAAGCGAAAGCGTGGGCAGAAGCCGCACCCTTTCCTTTATACACTACTCCGAGGTGGCATTTTACAGGTGCCCTCTATCTCAGCTTCAGAAATCTATTTCCGAGGCAGGGGTAAAGGATGCGCTTTGCATTTACGAAACCACCGCAAACGGCTTTAACGAGGCAAAAGCCCTTTGGGACAGCGGGGTCTGCGTAAACCTGTTTTACCCTTGGTATTTAAGTAGCGAATATCGAGAAAACGACCCATCCTACAAGGAAAGCGCCGATAGCTGGCTAAAAAACCGACTTGGAGCGTTAAAAAGACGAGGGCTTGATGAAAACCAGCTTAATTGGTACGCAAGGAAGTACAAAATGTACTTAGACAAAAGCGCAATCAGGCAGGAATATCCATCGTCCCCCGAGGAGGCATTCGTTTCAAGCGGAAGGTGCATCTTCGACAGCGACGCAATCTCTCATTATTTGAGCTGCTTTGATATTAAGCCAACGCCGGGCTATTTTACATATAAGGAAAGAACAAATCCTGTGTATTTGCCTGACGGCAGGCTTGCCAGCGCAAGCTCGGAGCTTTACGATATCAAATTTATTCCCGACCAAAACGGCTACATTTCCATAGTAGATATGCCTTACACGCAAGATTTAGGCAGTCAAATTGTCTTTAAGCCCTATGTTATAGGGGCAGATACAGCAGGCAGCGGCGAGGACTATTTTACAGCAAAGGTGCTGGACAACACAACCGGCAGGTGCGTTGCCACCCTTAGGAAAAAGCATTTTGACGAGGATTTATTTGCTAAGCAGCTTTTCTGTCTGGGAAAATTCTATAATGACGCGCTAATTGGTGTGGAGAGTAACTTCTCTGCCCATCCTGTGCGTGTTCTAAAATCCCTTGGCTATCCCAATCTTTACTCCTCTAAGGGGACAAGCTACGATAGCACAGGGAGCTACCTTGGCTTTATTACCACCTCTGTTACAAGACCAATAATTATTGCTAACCTAGTTTCCATAATGCGTAATAATTTGCTTTTGGAAACTGACAGGCAAACTCTTATCGAGATGACAAGCTTTGTCCGTCACGAAAACGGACGGGCAAGCGCATCAAGCGGAGCGCACGACGACCTTGTTATGGCAAGCGCAATTGCCCACTTTATTTCTGGCGATTTTTCTAGAAAAGTTGGAATTATCGACACAGGGTCAAGTGTTTTGGAAAATAACTTTACTAAAATCCCCTTGCAAGAAGAAACCTTTATGGAGTGGTAAAATGATTAAAATCACTAAAAAGCTTAAGGAGCTTGAGGGTCGCATTGAAGCTCTTGAAAAGGCTCTTAAGGTCGCTGAAAGCAAGGATTTTACCCCAAGCCGCGACCAAATTTCCTACAAGGAGGTGCTTGAAGAGTGGCTCAATGGCAAGAAAACGACCTAAACCACACAACACACCTCTGGCAGCTTTATGAAAAAGGCCTTGATTATCAATCCTCTATTGGTATAAGGGAAAGCATCCCTACATATGTTAACTTTTTTGAGGGCAGGCAATGGCCTGCACCGACACCCAGCACCAAAAATCTGCCAAGACCCGTTGTAAATATTGTAAAAATGATATGCAGAAGTAAAAAATCCGCAGTTTTATCAACTCCTGTGAAGATTTTTTACAAAAGCCTGTCGCCCCTTACGGACATTGACAAGCTAAATGACTTTGCCACATGCCTTTTCAAGGAGCTTGACCAGGACGAGATTGACAGGCGCGCCATAGACGACGGAGTTAAAAAGGGCTCTTACTTCTACCATTATTATTGGGATCCAAGCGCGCCTTCTCTTTCTTCAGAGGAGCTTGGCGGCGTAAGGTGTGAACTGATTGACCCGTTAAACATCTTCTTCTCCTCTCCCGAGGAGCTAAACGAGCAAAAGCAGGAGTGGATATTAATTTCCACAAGAAAAACCGTTGAGGAAATTAAGTCGCTTGCAGATGAGGATATTTCCCTTGATTATTTGGAGCCTGACTTAAGAATCAGCGCTTATGGTACTAAGGAGCAGTCATCTGAAAGGAAAATCACGCTTTTAACTCGCTATTTTAGAATAAACGGGGAGGTTTTTTGCGAAAGAGCAACAAAAAGTGCTGTAATTTCAAAGCCCTTTAGCCTAACACCGGACTTTTCGGAGCTTAGCCGGCTTGACTCAACTCTAAAAAGAGCTGTCAAGAGGCAGGTTGCCACGCTCTTCCCTATTGCTTGTGGCTATTACGAAAAGCGTGAGGGCACAATTTATGGCCTTAGCGAGGTTGAAGGATTAATTCCTAACCAAAAGGCAATCAATTTTAACATTGCTATGAGCCTTTTGAACGCTCAAGAGTGTGCTTGGGGCAAGTATATTGCCTTACCAAACGCGCTTAAGGGTCAGAAAATTACAAACTCACCGGGTCAGGTGCTTATAGACTATTCCGGAACGGGCAGCGGCATTAAGCGTATGCCGGATGCAGGCATTTCCCAAGTGCCAATGAGCATTACAGCCGATATAACCGAGCTAACAAGAATGGTTGCCGGCACAACCGAGGTATTTACAGGCGATAGCTTCAACTCCAACCTGTCAGGCTCGGCAATCGCTTACCTTCAAGCGCAGGCACAGATGCCAATTGAGGAATTAAAAAACAATTTTTACATTGCTAAAAAGAAGCAGGGAGCAATTTTGGCTCAATTTATGCGACTATACTACTATAAAAGAGCCTTTATTCGCACCCGAAGCAACAAAGAGGGCAAAGCCGAGGAATATTTTGACACATTTTTGTCTCAAGAATACGAAAACTCATCTCTTGAGGTTATTGTTGAGGCAGTTGGTGGCACAAAATCCAGCATAGCCCAGGACATTTCCTTTCTTGATACTTGTCTTAAGAACGGATATATTTCTCTTGAGACATATATAAATGCCTATCCGGAAAGTGCAATCACAAACAAAAGCGCGCTTTTAAGGCAAATTGAAAAGGAAAAGTGTACAGAGCTTGAAAATCTACGCTTAGAGGTTGCAGATTTGAAAGCAAAATTGTCACAAAAATCACAGAAGCAGGTTGATTAAATTTTCAACCAAAAAGTGGAAAAACGCTCGACCCTGTGTCGATAATTTCATATTTTGACACTCGGTCGGATAAGCAAAAACAGGAGTATTATGCAAGAAATTTTATCAAAAACCGAATTATCTGATGTAAAAGACGACCAAAGCCCCCAAACAGAGGATGAAAGCAAGGAAAGCATCTCTGTTTCGGCAGGCGCAGAGCCTTCTGACGCACAAAGCACGGCTGACAATGTTATCGCCGATTCAATAGCTATCAGCGAGCAAGCCTCTTTGTTGCCAAATGACGACTCGCTTGAGCGCTTTTACAAGCTAATTAAGGATTTTTTCGCATACCCGGGCAAGGATAAGCCCACAAATACCCCCACCAAGCAGGAGGAGCAAGACTTTTGTGCAGCTTTTCCGGGCATAGAAAGAGAAAAGGTGGAAAAGGACCCCGATTTTATACTGTTCAAGGGCGCAAGAGAGCAAAACAAAGACACAGTAAGCCTTTATAAGGATTTTTTGGAGCTTAGCGCCAGCATTGAAAGAAAGGTAACAGAGCGCTTGCTTGTAAAAAACGCAACAAATCGTTCATCTGTTGGTTCTCTTTCGTCAAACGAAAGAATAGACGGGGACTACTTTACCAAGGAGCAGGTTCTAAAGATGTCAGAGGAGCAAATCAGGCGCAATTTTGACAAAATTCGAAGGAGTCAGGCAAGATGGTAAGGGTTAAGCTTTCGGGGCAAATAATGGGAATTATCGACACAGGGTCGGCTGTTTTTGAATTTTTGAGCAAAATTTTTCGCAAGGAAGGAGTTAAATAAACACCTTTTCCGAAAGGAATAAGCGTTTTTCGTTAAGTATTCCGCAAAATTACTTATTTTAGGAGAAAAACATGGCATTTAATAACTTTATTCCATCAGTTTGGGCAGAATCCATTAACAGAGAGCTGGAAAGAGCTTGTGTATTTCTTGAGGACTGCAACAGACAGTACGAAGGTCTTGTTGCCGGCAAGGGCGACAGCGTTCACATTCTTGGTGTTGGAAAACCAACAATCAAAAGCCTTGAGAGAGAAAACGCAAGCGGAGAGATAGATGCAGCCGAGGAGATTGAGGACACCTCTGTTATTCTAAACATAAATCAAATCCGTTACTTCAACTATAAGGTAGGCGATATCGACAAAGCACAGTCGGTTGGCGGACTTATGGACACACTTTCCCAGGAAACCTCCGAGGGTCTTGCTAACGAGATCGACAAGTTCATTGCAAATATGGCAACAAGCGAGGACGTTAGCACTCTTACCGCTACAGCCCAGCTTGTAAACAAGGACAACATCCTTTCAATCCTAGATGACGCAATCGAAAAGTTGCAAGAAAACGACGTAAACATGGCATCAGGTGTAACAATCACGGTTTCCCCGCGCTTCTACAAACTTTTCAAGCAGGCATACATCGGCAAGAACACCGACAACGCATCAGCTCTCGAAAACGGCAGAGTGGCAATGTACGGCAACGTTACCATTAAGCTTTCAAACAACGTTGCAAAGACTGAGGACGGCGCAACCGACAACATTATGATAAGAACCAAGAGAGCAATTGCTTTCGTAAACCCACTAACTCACACAGAGGCTTATCGTCCTGAAAAGTCCTTTGCTGACGCAGTTAAGGGTTATGCGCTCTTTGACGGCAAGGTTGTAAGACCAAAGGAAATCATTAACATCAACGTAAAATACGCATAATAAGCCTATTTTGTGGTCATTTGCGTGAATACTAAAGCAGGGGCAGATTTTGCCCCTGCTTTTGCTTCCTCTTAAAATTCGGCGTTTTTGACGCCCGCGCTTTTTCTCTGCGAAAATTTATATTTATTCGCTAAAACTGTATATTTATTATTTATTGATTTTCATTTACTTGACCCTGTGTCTGTAATCCAATTTTTAATTTTTCATTTTATGTATATTTATACACTATATTGTGGAAAATTTGAATTTTTAAGCGTTTTTTACTGTGTTTTTTAGAATTTTAGCGCATAATTCCCCACTTTTCATTAAAATTCAACGATTTTTCGGCATTTTAGAGAGCTTTTTATATAAAAAGACCTATGTTTACAGCACAATTAGGCATTTTTCTCGGTCGAGAAATGTTATTATTAGGTTGGAAATAGTTTTTCCAATAAAAAGAGAGGTAAAAGCAATGAAAACAGAGGAAAAGGATGAAAAAAAAGGTCTAGGTAAGGAAATCGTACCCTTGGAGGTATCTAAAATCGTTCCAAACCCAAATCAACCAAGAAAAGTCTTTAAGGAGGAGCAAATATTAAGGCTTGCAGATAGTATAAGGCAGTTTGGTATCATACAGCCACTAACCGTAAGAAAAATTGATGATGGATATGAGCTTGTGTCCGGAGAGAGGCGTTTAAGGGCAGCAAAGGAGCTTGGAATGAGGTATGTTCCCTGCGTTGTGTCAAACGCAAGCGAGGAGGAAAGCGCCGAAATATCCATAATAGAAAACCTTATAAGAGAGGATTTGAACATTTTCGAGCAAGCCCTGGCAATTGAAACGTTAATCGACACTTACGGACTTACGCAGGAGCAAATCGCAACAAAATTGTCAAATAGCCAATCATACATAGCAAACAAGCTAAGGCTGCTTAGGTTGAGCCAAAGCGAACGAGAGCAAATTTTGGAGCATCACCTTTCAGAAAGACACGCAAGGGCGCTGCTTAGAATCTTTGACACAGATTTAAGAGCTAAGCTGCTGAAGCAGATTATTGACGAAGGACTAAACGTTGCCAAAACCGAGGAAATTATCGAAAGACTTGTGTCTAAGACAGAAAAGCAAGAAAAAGGCAGCTCTTACAAGGACATAAGTGCGTTTGTTACCGCCATAAACCGTGCAATTGATGCAGCATCAAAGGGTGGATTCAAAATCAAGAGCAGAAAAATTGAAAACGACAACTTTACAGAGCTAACTATTCTAATACCAAAGACACAGGACGACCCGAGCTTAGACTCCTCGCCGGAGATACAGCTCCCAAGCTATGTCGGAAATTAAGGCAAATTACACCCAATAAAGCATAAAATGAGCAAATTTTAGACTTAAAGCCCCTTATAGGGGCTTTTTTATTGTTTTAACTTCAATATCGTTAGTTGCCTAACGTTTTATATCCATCATAAAAGAAAAAAGCTATGAATTTTAAGAGTATTGGCTTGAGAAATAAACAAATAAACGGCAAAGATAGAGATAATAAGGGTTAGAAAGGTTAGAAAAAGGGTTAGAAAAATTATGAATAGTTAGAAGGTTAAGGGTTGGTAGGATAGAGGGCAAAATATGCTTGAGAATTAGTGGTATAAACAGTCAAATACAAATGTTTCACGTGGAACACGATCAATTTTAACAGTAAATCAGGGGGTGTATAATAAGTAATCAGGGGTAAAAATTGCTTTGAAAGGGCAAACGAGAGCTCTTCTCTACGCATATGAATAAAAATAATGCAAGTTAAACTGACCAATCAGCGAAAAGCAAAGATGATATAAGCGTAGCTAAAAGAACGTTCCACGAAGCAAGGCGCCACAAGCGTGGCGCCAAATAACAGGCATTTTAGAGGCATATAGTGTTGTTTTTTGGACTTGAATTATAAATATACCGGTTGTCGGTGTGGTATCAATGTCGTTCATTGTATTTGGCTAGGTTGTGGGACTTAGGATTGAATCTTCCCTTCCGTCGTGCAAGACTACTTTGTTTCACGTGGAACAAAACGGAAACTCGCGGCGTGATATATGGGATTAAGGCAGGATTGTAGCTCAAAAGTAACAGGATTTGATTGTTTAATAGAAAAGCAAGTGTGTTTCACGCGAACATCTCCGTCGTGGGGTTGGGTTGGTTAAATTAGGTTTTACTTGGAGGCGAAAACTGGTTGCGTTTCACGTGGAACAATTTGTTCGGGTGGAAAAATCAAGGTGTTTTGTAGACAGGAAGAGGGCGCATGTTTCACGTGGAACAATTGTTCGGGTGAAAAATCAAGGTGTTTTGTAGGCAAGAAAGAGGGCGCGTGTTTCACGTGGAACAAATCCAAGGCTATTCCTTCTTTTTGTCTTGATTTGAAACGCTAGGTGGCCTAGGTAACCATACAAAAGCAAGCAAAATTCAGGGGCATTTCTGCTGGGATTATTTGATGGTTTCATATTTCTTTTGTTAGAATACTTTTTGTAGGTAATGCAAAATTCTACAATTTTAGCTCTTTTAGTATTGATTTTCAGCCGTTTACATGTTATACTCTAAATAAGAATAGATAATGAAAGGATTTTGGGTAGTTGTGAATATCATTTCCTTTGCCAACCAAAAGGGCGGCGTTGGCAAAACAACCTCTGCTATCAACTGCGCATCCTGTCTTGGCGCGCTGGGCAAAAGAGTTTTGCTTATAGATTTAGACCCACAAGGTAGTGCTACAAGCGGTGTCGGCTTACACAAAAGCGCGCTAAAATATTCCTCTTACGATATTTTGGTAGGAAAATGCGATGATATTTACAAGGCGATTATCAAAACCGAATTCAAAAACCTTTCTGTTTTGCCATCAAATATGTCCTTGGCAGGAGCAGAGCTTGAACTGTCACGCACGGAAAGACGTGAATTCTACTTAAAAAATCAGCTAAGCAAGCTTAAAGAGGACCGTGCGTTTGATTATATCGTAATAGATTGTCCACCGTCATTGGGAGTGATAACTATAAACGCCCTTTCGGCATCAAACTACGTTATGATACCTGCGCTGTGCGAATTTTATGCGCTTGAGGGTCTTACACAGCTTATGATGTCAATAAAGGCTATCAGAGAAAGGTATAATCCGAGGCTAATTATTGGCGGAATATTAATAACAATGTATAATCCTCGCTTAAGATTATCAAGCGAGGTGTTGAGTGAGCTAAAAAAATACTACGAGGATTTGCTTTTTGAGGCAAAAATTTCTCGCTCGGTTGCTCTTTGTGAGGCACCAAGCTATGGCGAGCCAATAAATTACTACTCAAAATACTCTAAGGGAAGCTTAGAATATACCAAGCTTTCCAAGGAAATCATTACAAGAATTGAAGGATAAGGAGAAAAACCATGGTAAAAAGAGGATTAGGAAAAGGACTTGACTCCATTTTTGCAGACAACTACATAGAAACCTCAGCATCAAGCGAGGGCGTGCAGACACTTAGACTTTCCGAAATCGAGCCAAAGGCTGACCAGCCAAGAAAGCATTTCGACGAGGAATCATTACAGCAGCTTGCTGATTCTATTGCGCAGCACGGCTTGCTTCAGCCTATTATTGTGAGAGAAAGCGCAGGCGGATTTTATCAGATTATTGCAGGCGAAAGACGTTGGAGAGCATCAAAAATGGCAGGACTTACAGAGGTTCCTGTCGTTATTATGGACGCAGACGCACTTAAGGCTGCTGAAATTGCTATAATTGAAAACGTGCAGCGTGAGGATTTGAACGCATATGAAGAGGCATCTGCCTATAAGGCACTCATGACCGAGTACGGTCTTACACAGGAGGAGGTTGCCGCAAAAGTTGGCAAATCAAGAAGCGCAGTTGCAAACACCTTGCGTCTTTTGGACCTTCCGGAGGAGATTTTGGAGATGCTAAAGACAGGAGATATCTCCGCCGGACACGCAAAGGCAGTTTTGGGTCTTAAGAATAAGGACGATATGGTTGATTTGGCGCAAAAGATTCTCGTACGCTCCCTTTCTGTAAGAGAGACAGAGGATTTGGTCAAAAAGCTTAATAAGCTTTTTGAAAAGGGTCAAAAGGCGGTTGACGATGTCCTTGAGGACGAGGTTGTTGTTGACTATGTAAAGGACCTTGAAAGAAAGGTTAGAGCTCTCATTGGAAAGCAGATCAAGATTAACACTAAGGGCAAGATGAAAACCGTTCAAATCGAGTATGTTGACGACGACGACCTTGTGGAGATACTCAACACCCTTTGTGGCAAGGATATTACCGACTGATGAATATATTTTTGCAGGGTACACAAATCGTTGACACGTCAACAATCATTTGGGCTATGTGCGTAGGCGCAAATATAGCCTTTATAGCTACATTTTTCATAAGAAACTTTAATGGAATTATAGTTAGACGCTTGCTTGACAAGGGTGTTGGCTCAAAGCACGCATACACCTTTGGAGAGCTGGGCATAAGCGGCGCTTTGCTTTTTGTTTGCAAGCATCTGCTTCGCGACGGATCAGTGCTTAGGAACACTGTTTCCTGCGTAGGCGGCAAGATACCCTCTGTGCCTGTCGAGAAGGAAACCGACAGCGACTCGCAAAAGGATATAGAGCCGTCCTTCCGCCTCGCTTACGACCAAGCAAGGTTTTACATAGACGAAAGAAACGAGGAAAAGGCAAGGTCCTCTTACGGCACTAAGACAAGCTGGTGGCTTTTGCCCCTGTTTATTGTGGCATCTGTGGCAATTTCCTACGGTATGACATATCTGATGCCCTGGTTACTTTCGCTGTTCAATTTATAATAAAAAGGAAGCAAAAACGCTTCCTTTTATTTTTTCAAAAAATTTTTCAAAAAGGTATTGACAAGTGGATGTTGTATGTGTATAATGATAATAGTAATCATTACTATTAAGCCAACATTCAGAAAGGAGTGCTTATGAGAGTTACACGTCAGAGAAGCGCCATCTTAGAGTTCTTGCGCTCCAAAAGGCATCATTACAGCGCCATACAAATATATGATGCTGTAAGAGAGAAGATTCCAAATATAAGCCTTGGCACGGTTTACAGAAATCTTGCCTCACTCCTCGAGGACGGCGAAATCATTTCTGTGGAAACCAGCGACAAGTGTGTATACTATGACGGTTTTATTTCCGGCCATTCTCACTTTGTGTGTCAATGCTGTAAGGAAATTTACGACTTTCCGTTGGAAAGCACCACATCAGAGCCTGAAAAGGCAGGCTTTACGGTGTCAAATCAAAGAGTTGTTTATTACGGCGTGTGCAAGATGTGCAATCAGCCAAAATAGGCAAAATCGGGCTAATTTAGCCTCTTAATTAAGTTAAAAATTTTTATATATAAGGAGAAAGTATTATGAAAAAGTTTAGATGTCCAGTTTGCGGTTACATTCACGAGGGAGATAGCGCACCGGAAAAGTGCCCACAATGTGGTGTTCCTGCATCAAAGTTTGTTGAGGTTGTTGAAAACAGCTACACATGGGCTGCAGAGCATATTGTTGGTGTGGCAAATGGTGTTGACCCGGAGATTATTGAGGGTCTTCGCGCTAACTTCATGGGCGAGTGCACAGAGGTTGGTATGTACCTTGCTATGGCAAGAGTAGCACACAGAGAAGGCTATCCGGAGATTGGCATGTACTACGAGAAGGCAGCATACGAGGAGGCAGAGCATGCAGCTAAATTTGCAGAGCTTCTCGGCGAGGTTGTTACTACATCCACAAAGAAGAACCTAGAAATGAGAGTTGAGGCAGAAAACGGCGCAACACTTGGCAAGTTTGAGCTTGCAAAGAAGGCTAAGGAGCAAAACCTTGACGCAATCCACGACACCGTGCATGAAATGGCTCGCGACGAGGCAAGACACGGCAAGGCTTTCGAAGGTTTGCTCAATCGTTACTTTAAATAATAAATACATAAAGGGAGTGCATAAGTGCTCCCTTTTTTCGTGTCTCCTCATCCACCGCCAAGGGCGGTCCCCCTTCCCCCACTGGGGAAGGCTATTGGCAAGGCATTTGAGGGACTTCTTAATCGTTATTTCAAAAACTGAGATAAAGCCTTGTAATATAAGGACTTTGAATACACAGGGAACGAAAAAACTCGTTCCCTTTTTGTTTGCTCAAATTGTTTGTTTTTCCATAAAAGCATGGAATTTTTATGGAATTTTTGGGGTCGATTTTTTGGAAAAGGGTAAAATTATGGAATTTGCGATTATGGAATTTTCAGATCGTGATTTTAGGATATGCAAAACTTTACAAAAAATAGTAGCTATGATATAATAATAAAAAAGGAGGGTTCCATGGAAAAGAAATATATTATTGACTACCCTGAGTTAATGGAACAATGGGACTTTGAAAAGAACGATTTGTTAGAGCTGAACCCTCGAAAACTAACAATAGGGTCAAACAAAAAAGCTCATTGGATTTGTTCCTATGGTCATTCTTGGGAAGACACTATTACGCACAGAACAACAGGTCGCAATTGTCCTTATTGCTCAAACCGTCGTGTCTTGATTGGATATAATGATTTAAAAACAACTTTTCCCACACTTGTTGAAGAGTGGAATTATGAAAAAAACATAAATGTTTCGCCTACAGATTTAACATCGGGAAGTGCAAAAATTGTTTGGTGGAAATGTGCAAATTGTGGGATGGAATGGAAAACAAGTATAAGACATCGCACACAACGAAACAGTGGTTGCCCAATATGTTCAGACAAGCAACGAGTAATTTCCAGAAATAAAACTCTTATTGATAAAAACGGATGTGTTATTGATAAAACTCTTTTACAAGAATGGAATTATAAAAGAAATGACGATTTAACCCCTGAACAAGTAACGCCGTCAAGCAATAAAAGGGTTTGGTGGATTTGTTCAAAATGTGATTATGAATGGCAAACAAGTGTTTCAAATCGAAATAGCTTAGGTCGTGGCTGTCCATGCTGTTCCAACAAGGTGGTTGTTAAAGGCAAAAATGACCTTCTAACAGTCAATCCATCTCTTGCAAAAGAATGGCATCCAACAAAAAATCTTCCATTGACTGCAGAAAGCGTTACTATTGGGTCCGGAAAAAAGGTTTGGTGGATTTGTCAGTTTGGTCATGAGTACAGAGCATCTGTATTACATAGAGGGCACGGAACAAATTGTCCTGTATGCAATTCGGGCAGACAAACATCATTTGCCGAACAAGCGATTTATTATTACGTTAAAAAGATTTTTCCTGATGCTATCAATAGGGCTAAGAAAATAATAGATAATAAAATGGAATTAGACATTTATATTCCATCGACAAGATTGGCAATTGAGTATGACGGAGTGTTTTGGCATCAGGGTGAGAAATCTAAACGAAGAGAAGAAATTAAATATAAAAAATGTTGTGCCAACGGAATAACATTAATAAGAATACGCGAGGTTGAAAAAGAACATATTTCTTGTCCTGTTATATTGACGGGACAAGCGGTTGACTATTCTGAAATAAAAGCAAGAGAGATTTTCTTCATCAAAGAAAATGCCAGCAAAAAAGAGCTTGACGAATTGATAAAATCGGTTCTTAACAGAATTGACCCTCAGTGTCATTCGTTCTCGCCTGTTTTTCCACATTTACTTTTTTCAAATGTCGATGTAAATGTTAAACGCGACGAAAATGAAATACGTTCACTTATGAAGCTAAACTAATCAAAAAAACAACAAAAGACCGGCTCTTAAATAGAGTCGGCTCTTTTTATTTCTGCTTTGTATTTATAATAGTTTTGTCGTGAGCAGCCACAGAGTTTAATTACATCAAGGTCAGTTAGTGTTCCGCCAAGGTCTTTTGGAATTTGGGAAACTGATTCCCTTTTTTGTTGCACTTTTTCCACAAAAGCGTGGAATTTTTATGGAAATTGTGTGTGCTGATTTTCAAAAAACTCAAAATATGGAAATTGTGGTTTTGGAAAACAATATGGTGTCGCGATTTCAAGATAGCACAAACTTGACGTTATTGACTTTAATTTGTAAAATGTAATTGTGAGGGAATGACAAGGAATAATTGACAAAATTAAAAAAACAAAGTATAATAAAGGTTACAAAATTAACACAATTAAACGGAGTGCATTATGGATAGGCGAAAGGTCCTTGAACAGTTTGAAGATAGCGAAGACTTTTTTAACAATGTAATTTATCCAAATATTGAAAAATATCGCAAGGGAGAAATGGTTCTTTCCTTGGTTGACAAAAGCGGAAATACTGTACCTAATGCAAAAATTAAAATCAATCAAATTAATCATGAGTTTAAGTTCGGTGCTAATTTGTTTATGCTTGACGAGCTTGAAAGCGATGAGAAAAATCAACTTTACAAGGATTATTTTAAGAAAGCATTCAATATGGCAACCTTGCCGTTTTATTGGAGCTCTATTGAGCCAAAAAAGGGCAAGCTAAGATATGATAAGAATTCAGAAAAGTATTATCGCCGTCCACCTATTGATTTGTGTATGGAGTATTGCGAGGAAAACAAAATTGAGCCAAGGGAGCACGCCCTTGCCTATGAGCATCTTTTTCCCGATTGGCTAAAGGACTACTCGGTAAGAGAGGTTAAAACAGAGCTCGAGCGCCGCTACAAGGAAATAGCAGATAGATATAAGGACAAAATTCCAACCATTGAGGTCACAAACGAAATGCTTTGGGGACATAGTGCCGGCGTTACTGAATTTTATAACGAAAACGACTATGTGGAATGGTGCTTTAAGCTGGCAGAAAAATATTTTCCCAATAATCAGCTCGTTATAAACGAATTTACTGAGGCGTTTTGGGGAGATAACTGTCGCTCAACCGATAGGTACTATGCTTACATAGAAGCAAATATGCTAAAAGGTGCAAAAATTGATGCAATTGGCGCACAATTCCATATGTTTGAAGACAGAAAAAGTGAAATAACTAAATCCACCTATCTTTATAACCCAAAATGCCTTTATGAGCATATGGATTTGTACTCTAATTTGTCAAAGCATTTACAGGTAACAGAGATTACAATTCCTGCTTATTCAAACGACCCTCTTGATGAAGAAATACAGGCAAGGCTAATTGAATACCTTTACACCGTTTGGTTTTCGCACCCTAATATGGAGCAAATTATATATTGGAATTTAGTTGATGGCTATGCCTATGTGCCAGACCCAAACCCCGAGGCGATAAGACGCACACAGGGCAATATGTCGGTTGGGGAAAATGTGTACTATGGCGGCTTATTCAGGTTTGATATGACACCAAAGCCATCTTACAGTACACTTGAAAATTTAATAAACAAAAAATGGCACACTGAGATTAATTCAACCTTAAACGATGAAGGATGTGTTGCTTTCAGAGGCTTTTATGGCGATTATGAAATTGAAATCACCCTTGGTAAAAAAACAATAAAAAAATCATTTACGTTATCAAGCAAAAAAGAAAACAACTTAACTTTAACTATTTAAGCATGTTCTGACCTCTGGCTGTTTCACGAAGCTATAGGCAGGGACGCGACGAGGCAAGACAGGTTAAGGCATCCCCGGGACTTCTTAATAGATACTTTAAGTAATGCCACGAAGCCTTATATCACAAGGAATTTTCACGAATAACATATAAGAGGAAGTGAGGAAACTCGCTTCCTTTTTTGTTGCACTTTTTCCATAAAACATGGAAAATTTATGGAATTTTAGCTATATCAAAATTGGAAAAAGGTCAAAATATGGAAACTAAGATTATGGAAAAAATAAATTGAAATATGTAATGTTGTGTGATATAATAATCTCACCGATAAATAAGAATTTGATATCAGCTTTTCACTCTACTATTGGTTGATTTCTTCCCACTCAACTAATGGTATGTAGATTTCTGTTGTAGTCGCGTTTATAATGAAAGCGAAAGGAGGCAGTCCATGGATCAAATAAAAATCGGAAAATTCATTGCCGAGCGCAGAAAGAAAGCAAATTTAACGCAAATGCAGTTGGCAGAGAAATTGAACATTACCGATAGAGCCATATCAAAATGGGAAAATGGCAAAGCAATGCCCGATTCTTCAATCATGCTTGATTTGTGTAATGTTTTAAGTATCAGTGTAAATGATTTGTTAAGTGGGGAGGTAGTTACAATGGAGAATTACAACAAAGAATTAGAAAATAAGCTTATTGAAATGGTAAAAGAGAAGGAACAGGCAGATAAAAGGTTGCTGTCCTTGGAGATTTTTGTAGGAATAGTAGTATCGGTAATTCTTTTTGCTATGGTTCTTGTCGCTTCCTTTGTTCAGATGGAGAATTGGTTGAGAATCGTCCTTATTGTTATAGGCTTCATTCCGTTTGCAATAGGAATTGCTTATGCAATAAGAATTGAGCAGACAGCAGGCTACTATGAATGTGCGAAATGCGGACATCGATATGTTCCCACATACAAAAGCGTGCTCATGGCACCTCACATCAACAGAACGAGACATATGCGTTGCCCGAAGTGCCACGAAAAATCTTGGCAAAAGAAAGTTATAAGCAAGAAATAAACAAATTCCAATTTGTCAAGCTACACAATTAAATACAAAAATATGAATTTTCCATGAAATAGCACTGTGGCATGTGCTTACTTATAATAAATAATTATTGAAAGACCGGCTCTTTAAATAGAGTCGGGTCTTTTTATTTCTGCTTTGTATTTATAATGGCTCTGTCGCGACAAACAAAAAACCGAGGCGTAACGCCTCGGTAACAGAGCGCCCATAAGTGTGCATAAAAATGCCTATGGGAGATGTCGATATTATTGTATGCAAATATTTAAAATATATTCACAAGGTTTTTAACCAATCATTTCTAAATCCATAATATTGCAGATTAACAAAAGGATATTTCTCAGTTAGTATGGATATTTCTGTTGTTAACGCAACAAAAGAAGCCGGCTCTAATAATCTTCTCATAATTATAATAAATCCATAAAGATGGGAGTTGTCCACTTCTCCGTTAGGTTGCACGATTAATAATTTTTTCTCAGCTTTGTTAAGTGACGGCTTTTGTTCGAAAAGTCTATTATACAAACGGCTTCCATGTGCACAAAGATTTCTTATAATCGTTATGCTATGCATAAATTTGGCAAGAAGCTCGTCTCCACGATTTAAAATTCCAATGTTTTTGGCTATATCTAATTTTAATTGTTGCTCGGATATAGAATATAGAAATGATATATCCGAGATCGTCAACAAATCAACATATGCCCAAAGTGGAACATCTTCGTGTAAGTCTTCTACGAAATGTTTAAGATATGGTTCGTGAGGCAATCTAGCTTGTTTTTGCAGATCTGCTTTCTGAATAATTTCTTGGTGCTTTTTCGAGTTTGTAAAATGAGCGTCGTTTAGGTATTCAGTTGGTCCATATCTTTTTGAAAATTCATATGCATAAATCGACTTTACAGTAACCTCGATTATTTCTATGTATTTCAAAAGAATGTGTCTTAATTCACGATCGAATTCATAAATATCTATAATATTATCAAACGTTGCAGTTTTTGAAAACACATCATGCTTTCTAAGTGTTAACGAATATCCACTTATTCTATAGTAATTGTTCCTATACAAGAACTCTTTTGCACGTTCTAAATCGTTGATTTTTAGACCTCTTGATGTGAGAAGTTGCACTTGTTCATCTATGCTTTTGAACTCTTTTGTCGACATATAAACTCCATAAAACAGAACGCCCCCAAGTGTGCATATTGTTGCAAGCAACAAATAGAGGCCTGGGGGAGATGTTAACTGTATTATAAATTATTTATTGAAATTTGTCAAGTACAATTTGTTGAAAATGCAAATTAAAACTTAGTTCGTTTTTGGATTGAATAAATCAACGCAAAGTAGAGATGTTAAAAATATTAAACTTTTGGAAACGAAAAAGCATGTTTATATAGTTCCTTTTCCTTACACTTTAATTATAACATAAACAATTGCGAGTGTCAAGGATTCATTTAAGATTGCCAAACTCGTCCTTGGTGCGCTTGACGTCTTTCTTAACACCGTCAACTATCAAAAAAGCCCTATAAGCCCACATTCCATTTGGTAATTGATACGTTCCTTTTGGTTCTGATTTTGTCATTTTGTCCTCCTAAAATGGAATAATTAATGGAATTTCTTATTTTCTGCAAGTGCAAAGCTATTAAAAAATCTCATTAAAAAAGTTCATTAAAGCCAAGTAAGAACCTGACACTCTATTCTTATGAATAGTCGCTATGCGAAATGCTGAAATCATATAGCATTTCTGCGTGTCAGAACCTTGTTACTCGCAAGGCTCGTAATAGGGGGTAGATTTTCTCTACTCCCTTTTTTCATTTGTTTTTCCATAAATTTTGGAATTTTTATGGAATTTTTAATTTTGATTTTTCAAAAAAGGTCAAAATATGGAAAAATTTTATATGGAAAGCTTTTTATTTAATTATAACGCATAAAATAATTATTTTAAATTGACGTTTCTGATACTATAAAAGTCCGACAAAGGCTGTCGGACTTTCAAATTTATTATTGATTTTTTCGTTTATCAGCCAAGCCATGGGATTTTTCCGTCCAGGCATTGACTTGCCGTGTTTCCGTAAGGCGTGGTTGCATACCAAACGTTTTGATAGTATTTGCTATACGAGTTATAATCGTAACGGAACGGCTTTGTTCCGTCGTTGCTCATAGCGTCGGCAGGTACTCTGTAGGTATCGGACGTACCTGTCAAATCGTTCCATACCATATAACCGATATCATCTCTCCAGTGGTCGGTAGAAAACGACGGTGTCGTATCGTTTGAGCCGTATCTAACCTTTGGCGCAAAGCCGTGTAGTGTTTCGCAAACCAATTCATAGCCGATAACGTTTCTTTGCTCATCAAGCACCGGTGTAAATACCGTTAAATACACACAAATAGCGCCTGTTGGCCATTCGCTATCCGAATCAAGAGGGTCAAGGGTTGAATACATTGAAATTTCGCTGTACCCGTCCCAGTTCAAATCTTGATTTTTCAAAATGAACGATAGAGAGGTATCAAACATAACGTCGCCGAAAAGCGCATCTATTTGTGTGGCATAATTCTTGTCCATACTGCCAACGTAAGGTGGCGCACTCGGATCCCAACGAACCTGAATGGTTTCGTTTAACAAATAGTCTCTTGAGTCTGTTACGATGTCGGTTTGGTATTCTTGATTCAGGATTTTATCAAGTCTGTCAACCAAGATCACTTCCTCGCTCGGCAGCTCCTCGGTTAAGTAATTGAAGCCCTTTATTTCAGGAATCATTTCGTGGTATGCCGCCTCGGCATCGTCATAATAACGCCAAACGGCGAAAACTCCGCCTGCAGAAAGGGAAATCACCAACACACATAAAACGAAAAGAGAAATCAACGTGTGACATCTAATCATTGTCGCCCTCCTTTGACTCATGTGCTTGGTCTTGAAGAAGCTTCAAGGCTCCGCCTGCTTCGATGATTGCTCTGCGAGCAGAGTCTGTGCAATAGTGAGCGTGTACTGTCAAGCGCTTGCTCAGCTTTCCTACCGAAATGATTTTCAAGCGTTCGCTTGCAGGTCTTATCAAGCGTTTTTCCTTCAAGGAGGAAACGCTTACGACGTCGTCATCCTGATAGTGTCTGTCAAGCACGTTCGTGCCAACCGAGCAAAGGCTATTATTATCGGCGTACTGAAAGATCCTTAACTGTTGAGGTGTCAGCTTATAAAATCTGAAATTCGGGCTCTTAGCATCCTGCTCGTTCTTTGTTTCACAGGGGAACAAAATGGCTAAGCGCTTTTTCTTTTCGTTTTCGATTAGTCTTTCAACTATTGGCGAAATAATCATTCCGAACACGATAAGTAAAATGCAAAGCCAGCCGGCAGGGGATTGCAGGAATAGCAAAAAGCTTCCTACGTACTGAATTCGCTGTCCCTCGTAAATTCCCTTCATTTGACTGTAAAGAACGGGGAATTGGTCGGTACGCTCGTTTGCATCTCCTTGCAAAAGGAAGTGTCGTTCGTTAGGATGCTTTTCGTTTGGCTCCTCGATTCCGACAATACGGTGAATAACCCACACTCCGTCCTTCTCATATACTACAACGTCGTACAGCTCCAAATCCTCTTCTTCAGGTATATGGTTGCAAATTACGATATCGAACATTTGAAACTGATCGTCAAGACCGTACAGGAAAAGATGCTCGTTTTTGGCATTCTTTTTAGCCATGGACTCGCTCTTGACAACCTTAATTGACGGAATTCCGTTAGCGGGTCTATCCTCCGTTGCGCGAACATAAATGGCAAAAGCGAACACTCCTATCAGTATCAAGCAAAGTATCAGGGATAAAATCCTGTTGAACCAAAGTATGGCTTGACTCAGATTCTTGTTTTTATTCAATTGTTTTTCTTTTTCTTTTTTTATTGCTTCGTCCCTGTGTCCAAATCTGATAAATTGGAGCTCCATTTTTGTTATGTGTCCGATAAGATACGAAAACATTGCCGTAAGCAATACAAAAACGATTAAGCACAGAACGAAAACATAAATTTCAAATCCTGTCATATGCCTCTTGTGATTAAATGCAAAACCCCATGTTTCCATGGGATTTGCGATTTATTTAATAAGTTGTTTTTTAATTATGCAGCAGGAGCAACCTTTACTCTGAACTTAACGTCTTGGATAACGTTCTTGAATTCCTCGTATTCATCCTGTGTTGGTAGGTGGAAGCTGCCAATTGAGATAGCATCCTCTATTGTAGCTGCTGTGATTGTGTATGTGTAGTACTCGCCGCTGTTGTGCTCGGTCCAATCGGCCTCTGTGAGAACAACTTCGAAGTTAGGGTCGATTGTATAAATAGCAGTGCCCTTGTATGTGCCTGCGGTAGAGCTTGCGAGCTCAACGGTGAGAGTAGCGTTTAATGCCTTTGCGAGCATATCGTCGCTAATATCTCCCTTAGGAGTGAATACTAACGTAATTGAGCCTGTACCCCAAGCGATTGTTGTAATCTTGGTGTCCTGTGAATCCGGTTCAACAGCAAAGTCTAGGCTGTTTTCTGTGAATGAGTATGAACCTGAGTTTCCTTCGTGGTCGATGCCACCCATCTTTGAAACAAACGGCTCTGTTTGTGCGTCGATTTGATTTCCGGAATAAATCCATGTTGCGTATACGCCACCAACGGTGAGAAGTACACATAGCGCGATTAAAATGCTAAGTTTTTTCATTTTTTATTTTCCTTTCTACTGAAATTATTAATCTTATCATCAAGGTTATTATAAAACAAGCTTTATTTATTTGTCAAGCGTTTTTTGTTACAAAAAGTTAAACGTTCTGCGAGGGAATTAAGAAATGATTTCATCTTCATCATCTGTTTTCATTTGTATTTCCTCCTAAAAACGGAATAAAACATGGAATTTTTATGGGATTTTTGAGGTGTGATTTTTCAAAAAACTCAATATATGGAATTTGTGGTTTTGGAAAATTTACTGTTTCATTGAAAAACGTTCTATTGTGTGGTAAAATTCAATTGATAAATATGAATTTGCAAAGGAGAGGCATCATGCAAAAGGATAGAAAAATTATAGATAGCCACTTACACATATCAAAATGGGGGGAGGAGGACTTCGTTTCCTGCTTTGACAGCTATGTAAAGGAGTATGGCATTCACGCCCTTAATATTTGTTCAATTCCACTTTGTCAGTCTAACGTGTGCAACAATATTATGCTG
>JAGANX010000015.1 GCA_017623975.1 Clostridia bacterium | reverse complement strand
TCTTTGGAAGCGGCTATCAGCATGATCAAGGGTACTGCTCGTTCCATGGGCGTTACCGTTGAGGACTAATTAGAGGAGGATATTTGAGATGAAAATGGGAAAGAAATACATCGCAAGTGCAGAACTTATTGAAGCGTCCAAACTCTATGATCCAGCAGATGCTATGAAGCTTGCTTGTGAAACATCTAAGGCTAAATTTGATGAAACTATTGAAGTACACGTTCGTCTTGGCGTTGACTCCCGTCACGCTGACCAACAGGTAAGAGGTGCTGTTGTTCTTCCACACGGTACAGGTAAGAAGGTTCGTACACTTGTATTTGCTCGTGGCGACAAGGCTAAGGCTGCTGAGGAAGCAGGTGCTGATTACGTTGGTGCTGAGGACTTCGTTGAAAAGATTACAAAGGAAAACTGGTTTGAATTCGACGTTGTAATCGCTACACCTGATATGATGGGCGTTATCGGACGTCTCGGTAAGGTTCTTGGTCCTAAGGGTCTTATGCCTAACCCAAAAGCCGGTACTGTAACAATGGATACAGCAAAGGCTGTTACAGAGGCTAAGGCCGGTAAGATTGAATACCGTCTTGACAAGACAAATATCATTCACTGTCCAATCGGTAAGGCTTCTTTCGGTGCTGAAAAGTTGGAGGAGAACTTCTCTACCTTGCTCGGTGCTATCATTAAGGCTAAGCCTGCTGCTGCTAAGGGTCAATACATTAAGAGCTGCACAGTTGCTTCTACAATGGGCCCCGGCATCAAGGTTAACGGAGCTAAGCTCGGTTAATAGTGTGTTCAAGGTATTATAAAGCCTAAAAAACATATATAAAAGGATACTAATTGCTTTTTAGTATCCTTTTTATTTTATGAATTCCTATACTCTCTCTGCATGGAGTAAAGAGCTTTTACCGTTATTAAGAAAAAAATCACTGTCTTTTCAACAGTGATTTTTTGTTTTATTTATCTTTTACGTCTTGTGGAATTGTTATAACGGTTTTACCAACATTTGTATATGTTGTTCTGATTGTTGTGGTTTTAACAGATTGTTCACCGTCTTCAATTCCCGCCATATCCTCATCTACCGCCCAGTTTTCATCTCTAATATCAACCATCAAAACAAGACTATCATTAACAACTTTAACGGAATATTCGGTTTTCTTGTAGTGATCACCGATTTTTTCAGCCTCAGAGTATGCATATTGATTCGGTATAATCTTTCCGTTTGCATCCTTTACAGTATCCATCATTTCAAGAATATGTCTGTAATGGAAAAGCTCATCACTTCTTGAATACAGTGTATAAAGTCCCGCATACTGTGCAAGATAATCATTTTTAGGAAGTGACTGCTTGTTTATTACAACCTGCTCACCAATTGTGCTTTTTGTAACGTAGAAATATTCCCCGCTTTCTTTTTCTTGATAAAGGAAAATTTCATTTATCGCTTCCTCAGTCTTCATTGCACAATACATTTCGTTTTTTGCAACCATAAGAGTATAATAAACATCATCCGCTGACTTATACTCTGCTGTATAGCTTTCTCCAACCAAAATCTTTTCCATAAAAGATTCTGTTCTGTTATGGAACACATCATCCAGTGCACAGGATGTCAATGTAAGAGCCAAAAGTACTAATGCTGTGCCAAGAATTAAAATCTTTTTCAATAACGCTTTCATCGCACTTTTCCCCCTTATTAACCCTTAATTGCCTTTTTAGCCAAAACTGCCTCGGGTATTTCAACCTCTGTTTTATTAATTTCGGAAATGACGGTTGCCTTGCCGTCCTTTGAAATGGTGATTGCACCGTCAACAGATGAAATAGAATATCCGTTTATCATATATGAGCCATCTTCAACCTTAGCCTGATCTGCCATTTGAAGTGTTGCTGTCAATATCTCACTAAGCTGCATAGCGTAGGAAACCATTGCTTGACGGTATCCAATATAATCCTCAGAATCTATTGCTCTTTTAGTTACTATTTTACCGTCTTTAATCTCGCAATAATAGTACATAGTCTCTTTTCTTACTAAGTACAAATATTTTTCAACATTTCCACTCTTATAATACACGGTTGCTCCGTCAACCTTAATTGTCACACTATCATTTTCAACAGTATATTTCTCAGCAGTTAAAAAGTTTTTGATATCTCCATCCGTACCGCAAGATACGAAAAGAAGGAGTACAGACAAAGTGGCAACCAACAAAGTAAGTGCCAAAACGCTTTTCAATGTTCTTATCATACAAATTTTCCTTTCAATATGAAGCATCTGCTTATATGCTATTATAACATATATATTTAGAAATGTCAATTATATATAATTAAACAAGCACCCTAAATTTTAAGGGTGCTTGAATTGTTAATTTATTATCAAAATATATTCGTAAACATCTTGGCCGCCATCTACTATATAAACCTCTTGGTTACTATAATTGCTTGCTATTCTGCTTTCTATTTCAGATATATTTTCCTCGCTTGCGTCCTTTCCGCAAACAAGAATACATGCGCAGTAATTTTCAAAGCCAAGGTTACTAAGAGTATTCATAACAGCATCGCAGGAATTTTTATCAGCAGTTAAAATTCTTTTACCAACTATGCCTATATAATCATCCTTTTTCACGTCAACGCCATTCATATTAGTGTCTCTTACCGCATATGTGATTTCCGCTGTCACAACCTCTTGCATGGCATCATTTAATTGTGCATTAAGCTCCTCCAAATCCATTGTTGGATCAAACATAGATAAGGAAGCATAGCCTTGACCAATAGTTTTACTTTCTATAACAACAACCTTTGAGTTTTCATAAAGCTCAGCTGCTTGCTTTGCGGCAAGGACAATGTTACCGTTGTTAGGGAAAACAAATATTGTATCCGCATTTACTTCGTCAAACGCTTCCAAAAAGTCATTTGCCGACGGATTCATGCTTTGCCCTCCATCAACAATATAATCGGCACCAAGCCCGATAAACATATCCTTTACGCCCTGACCTTGGGCAACTGTAACAACACCGACTTCCTTGCGTGGCTTCTTTGGCTGTTGAGGCTTCTCCTCCTTAATTGTGTTGTTATGTTGAAGTGACATATTTTCTATTTTAACCTTCAAATACTCACCAAACTGCTGTAAGTAAGCAAGTACCTTGTGGGGTGTCATTGTATGAACGTGAATTTTCACAATGCTGCCGCTTTTAACAACGACCATAGAATCACCGATTGTACTAAGATAATCAACGATTACGCTCTCCTTAAAGGAGCCAATGTCCTTAACCTTAGCATTTTGAAGTCTTAGCAAAACCTCTGTGCAATAGCCAAATGTAAGCTCACTGTTTTCATCAAAAGCATCCAAATCAAGTTCTTCTTGATTTTGCTCTTTATTCACAAGCACTGCGCCAATTTCTTTACCGAGCATTGCCATCTTCATACCTTCCACTATGTAAACAAGGCCTGCTCCGCCGGAGTCAACAACACCGGCTTCCTTTAAAACAGGAAGCAGCTCCGGGGTACGTCCAAGGGATGATTTAGCCTCGGATAAAAACGCGTCCAAAAATTCAAGCGGACTTTGTGCGCCACTGTTACATGCAACCTCAGTTGCCTCACGGATAACTGTTAAAATTGTACCCTCTGTTGGTGTCATAACTGATTTATATGCTTGGTCAACACCCATTTTAAAGGCATCTTTAAGCTGCTCCACGTCCGCATCGTAGGATTTTGAAAAGCCCTTTGTTATACCGTCAAAGAACTGTGACAAGATAACACCCGAGTTTCCTCTTGCAGATAGCAGCATAGCGTTTGAAATTTTACGGGAAAGCTCGCTTAAATTGTTTTCTTGACTATCTTTCAGCTTTGCGCCGCCAAGCATTGTGAGAAGCATATTTTCGCCGGTATCTCCGTCAGGAATAGGGAACACATTCAAGTCATTAATCTCCTGCACGTGCTCCTTCAAATTTACAGCACCGCCCGCTATCATCTTTGCGTAACATTGGGCACTGATTTTTTCCTTTTCTATCATTTCACATCTCCAACCTTAAATGTTACCTCATCGCCGTATGCCCAAATACCTACCGTATCAGGTCCAACGGAGCCACCGATAATTGGACCGATAAAGCCAACAACTATGTCCTTGCAGTTGATTTTTTCCTTAATAATACTAACAAGAAGGTCAACCTCCTCTTGCGAACAGTCTGAGTGAGCCACATAAACTGTTTGGTTCTCATTTCCGTTCATTCTTTCCTTCAACATAGAAACAATTTCGTTAAAGGAGTTTTGTCTGCCCTTAACCTTTTTATAGGCGGTTTGTTCACCGTCAGCATCAGAAATAAGAATTGGTTTAACTCCCAAAAGATTTCCAAAGAAAGCAGCCGGACCTTTAACTCTACCTGCTTTTTTAAGTGTTGTCAACGAGAGAACTGTTACAAATTGATTTACCTTTTTACGCAAAGCTACAACTCCGTCAACAATTTCCTCAAAGCTCTTGCCCTCTTTAACCATTTTAGCAGCTTCAATTACAAGCATAGCGATACCAAGGCTGGAATTACGTGAGTCAACGCACGCAATTTTAACGCCTTTGTTTTCTTCCATAAGCTTGCTTGCAACAACCGTACCTGTGCTAACAGAGCTTGATTGTTTGAGTGAGCAACCAATATAAATAATATCGTAGCCCTCGTTTATGTATTTAGTGAATATATTATTAAATTCTTCAACGCTTACCTGCGCTGTTGTAACCCTGTTACCCTTACGCATACCTTCATAAAACTCATGAACCTCGTCTGCGCCCCAAGTAGTAATAGCCGGAGATTCTACTCCGTTACAGAAGGAGCTCATTTTTGCATAATCAACATCATTTGCTTCAAGCATTTCTCTTGTCATATCTGCACAAGAATCTGCAATTATCTTTATTTTTCTCATTTTTTCTCTCCTTAATCACAATTATTTCATTTTACCGCACCATTATAACAACGAATTATAAATTTAAAATAAAGCAATTATGAACAATTTGTTACATATATAATATACAATAATATAAAAACAAAAGGCACACACGAGGTGTACCTTTTGAGTATTGATAATACTTGTTATCTGCGACTCACTTCGCTCCCTGCATAAGTTCCACCAACCAATCACACTTCGCCATTTGCTTGTGTTCTTGGGGTGTCACTTATCTTTGAGAATTGTGGTAGCGAAGTTGAAAACAATTAAGTATTGTTTTCAACGAGTGAAACCGCCCAAAACAAGGAGAGTGACGAGCCGAGCGTACCGAGGCGATGTTAATCGACTATGTGACAGTGGCGGAGTCTCGACGAGCGCGAGGAGTGCGACACTAAAAAAGCAAAAGGCACACATAAAGTGTACCTTTTGAGTATTGATAATAATAATTATCTCTTTGAGAACTGAGGAGCACGACGAGCAGCCTTCAAGCCGTACTTCTTTCTTTCCTTCATACGTGGGTCACGTGTGAGAAGACCGGCAGCTTTGAGTGCGCCTCTTGTTGTTTCGTCAGCAACAAGGAGTGCTCTTGCAATACCGTGACGGATAGCGCCTGCTTGACCTGAAATACCACCGCCGATAACATTAGCAACTACATCGTACTTGCCCATGTTTTCAGTTACGCCAAATGGTTGGTTAATGATGAGTTTAAGTGTTTCAAGACCAAAGTATTGGTCAACGTCTCTACCATTGATGGTGATAGCACCAGTACCGGGATAAAGACGAACACGAGCAACAGATTTCTTTCTTCTACCTGTACCGTAGAAATATGATTTGCTTTCGTACATATTAATTGCCTCCTCCCTTAAAATTCTCTAACGATAGGCTTCTGAGCTGCCTGTTCGTGCTCTGCACCAGCATATACACGAAGGCGAGTAAGTGCCTCTCTACCGAGAG
>JAGANX010000014.1 GCA_017623975.1 Clostridia bacterium | reverse complement strand
TTTTGCCTTGAATACAAGCCTTTTGGCTCGTTCTAAAATGCAAGGCACCTTAAGCCGATGTATTTTTAGAAAATTTTGGCAAGATTGCGACGCAGTTGTATTAACATACTACAAGGAACAAGCTTGTCAAAATTACTAAAGTCTTGACGGATGCTATGCTGAACCTTGGTATTTTGCCGTAAATACACGGCTTAAGGCTGGTTCGTTTCATTCCCGTCAGGCATACCCTAAGGGAGAAAAGATATGCTAGATTTTGCAAGAGATAAAGAGCTTTGGAAAAGAGTGAGAGAGAGTGAGGATTTTAGCCAGCACAGGCGTGAGCTTTTTGCGCTTTACGAAAAAGCCTTTGAAGCTGAGCCGCGTCCACATTCCGCTAAGGAAATTTTGGAAAACAACGACTACGGGCTTTGGAGATTGCAGTTTGACCAGCTACAGTCCTCTGCATTGCTTTCCTTGATTTATCCGGAAAACCGGGAATACTACGATAACCTTTTAAAAATCGTTTGGGCGTACCTGGGCGAGTACACCTGGGCACCCCTTGGACACTATACAGAGTTTTATTATCAGAGAACACCGAGGGACTTTGACTTTGGGCTGCTTGATATCTTTGCAACCTCGGTTGCCTTTGGTCTTGCAGAGGTAAAGAATCTTTTTAAGGACCGCTTTCCGCAGCTTTTGCTTGATAGAATTTCCTATGAAATAAGGCGCAGAACCATTGAGCCGTTTCTTGAAAGAAAATTCTTCTGGGAGAGCCACAACAACAACTGGACTGCGGTTTGCACCAGCGCCGTTGGCAGTGTTTTGATTTACGAGGCGCCGGATATTTATTACGAGAATAAGGAAAGAATAGACAAGGCACTAAGGTGCTATCTTGACAGCTATAAGGATGATGGCATGTGCGTCGAGGGCGTTGGCTATTGGGAGTTTGGCTTTGGATTTTTTACTTCCTTTGCCTTGCTTGAAAGAGAGCTGACAGGCGGCAGGGTTGACCGCTTCAAGGAAGAAAAGGTTAAGGAAATTGCGAAATTTTTGCAAAAAACCTTTCTGCAAGAGGGGGTTATTGTTACCTTTAGTGACTCCAGCGTGACCCAGCACTACTTCTTTGGAGTTTGGCACACTTTAAGACACGTTTACGGCGATGAGCTTGAGCCGCTGCCAAAGAGCCACGGCTACGCAGTACGCGACAACACCCATTTTAACTTTGCGCTGCGCGCCTTTATTTACTACGACACAAAAAATATAAGCGACACCCTGCGCAAGGATGTGGTTTATACCGGCAAGGACTCTAACTACTTTATAAAGAGGACAAAGGCATACGGCTTTGCCGTTAAGGGTGGCGACAATGGAGAGAGCCACAACCATATTGACGTTGGCTCCTTTATCCTTGCAAGAAACGATAAGCAAATTATTTGCGACGTGGGTGCCGGACCTTACGAGGACGGCTATCACACGGAAAGAAGATACACCTTTTTCCACCCATCTGCCTACGCACATAATATACCACTCTTTGACGGACAGGGTGAGGACAGCATAAGGCGCGAGGACGTAATCTGTCAGTACGATGGCAATAGCAGGGTTTATCTTGACTTTACAAACGGCTACGGCTTTGATTTTCTTAAAAGGGCAGAAAGAGAATTTACATTCCAAGAAAAGGAAATTACCCTAAGGGACCATTTTGACCTTGCCGAAAGCAAGGAAATTACAGAGCATTTTGTTTCCCTGATTGAGCCGAAAATAACGGGGGACGTGGCTGTAATTGACGACGTAACACTAATTTCGCAAATCCCACCGAGGGTAAGCGTAAAAGAGGTAAGAGCGCACATGGGCAATCGCCCCCACAATGTATATATCATAGACTATATCCTGCCTAAGGGACAGGTAGACTTTGAGCTAAAATTCAAGATGTGAGGAGAAAAAATGAATCATCAGGCTTTTATATCATATTCATCTAAGGACAAGGCCGTTGCCGACGCAGTTTTGCATTGGCTTGAGGGTGATGGCATAAGGTGCTGGATTGCACCAAGAAATGCCGTGCCGGGAGTTGCTTATACGGAATCAATAGTTGATGCCATACACACCTGCAAGGTTTTTGTTTTAATTTATTCTCAAAACAGTGACAAATCCAAGCATGTTATGAGTGAGATAAACTCCGCCTTTAACTCCGGCTGTATTATTGTGCCGCTTCGTATTGAAAATATAGACCCATCTAAAACCTATGAATACTATATTGGTTCAACCCATTGGCTTGATGCATTGACCCCACCTATCGAGAATTATCTTGACTCTCTTGTGGAAACGGTAAAGGGTGTTTTAGAGGCAAAAACAGACACTCCCCTCGAAAAAATCCAAACGGTTACACCTAAAGGCAGGGTAAGCAGCGGTGGCATACGTATGGTAACCTATGAGGAGCTTTTGGATATGGGTATACGTCCGGAAAGAATTGCCTCAAAGCTGATAGAAAACGACTATGTTAACTATGGTGCAGGAGCAAACGAGGAAAATGAGGGCACTCCGGAATTATGGATGGAAATGCTAAGTAGCTTTACCGAAACCTACCGCTATATGATTGACGGAGATGAAATAGTGGGTGACTGGTCAATTACTGCTCTTGACGACGATAAATTTGAGGAGATGAAGGCGGGCAAAACCGTCAGTAAGGACCTGACCCTTGAATATACAGAGGTTATTTCTATGCCCGGTGAGTATAACGGTGTAATAATAACAATGTATATGCTGCCAAGGTACAGAAAGGGTAAAAACTACAGGCTTTTGTTAACATCCTTTCTTAAACAGGTAGAGGAATACGCACGTGAGGATATTTTCTTCAAGGAGTGGTGCATAAACGCATTTACAAGACAGCAGCATGCATTTTTTGAAAGCGTTGGCTTTGAATATAGGTGCGACCACAGGCTTTATGGAAGGATATACACAATTTCAAAGGAGAAGCTTCTTTCCTTGCCTATAATGAAGGAATTTCCCGAAATGAAGGAGCTTTACAAAAACAAATAAAAAAGCGACCGTTAGTCGCTAACATTTGAAGTCGGTGTAATAAAAAAGAGTTAAGATGAAAATCTTAACTCTTTTTTTACGGCTACTTTAGAGTTGGTTTACACGACTAAGTGCCATTATAATGATTTTTAATTATCACTTACCATATTTTTATTAAACGCAATAATTGCTAAAAATATGCTGGCAATCATAAACAAGCTTATAGGAATTAAACCAAAGATGGCAACATCATTAAAAGAATAAGTAATTCCCAGTGCGTTTGTTGAATTAGTAATTATTCTACCAATGTAAACTGATGGGTAAAATGGTAAAAATCTGCAAAAGGTTTCAAAACCACCCATTGTTTCAATCGGCATCCAGCAACCGCCAAGTATTCCGGCTAAGCTTATAAACACAGAACAAATACCCGGTGCGGATTTATCATTAAATATAGTTCCAAATAAAATCCCTAAAAAGATATTTGTAATAAGTATTGGTAACTGAGAGGCAATTAAAAGCAAAATATTTCCAATAGATACAAAACCAACATTAGATATCAGAGAAATTATAAACCCGGTAATAACACAAACCAATGTTTGTAATAATCCGATAACTAAGCCAACAAGGAAATATCCCAATATGAAATGATAAGATTTCATTGGAGAAGAATATAATCTTTTTAAGAAAAATGTTTGTTTATCTTTTGATACAATAATAGCAAGAGTTAACATAACAAAAGAATAAGAAAATACAATAATTCC